>JAUQXD010000754.1 GCA_030834835.1 Thermoflexales bacterium
CGGGCGAGTGTGCCTGTGGAGATCGTGTCGATGCCGCTGGCAGGGGCGACCGCGCCCGTGACGCTGATCGGCGCGATCACGCAGCACGCCGCGGAGTGCATCAGCGGCATGACCATCCATCAACTCGCGCAGGCGGGATCACCGATCGTGTGGGGCGGAGCGCCGGCAATTTTCGATATGCGATCGGGCGCGACGCCGATGGGTGCGATCGAGACGGCGATGATCGACGCGGCCTACTCGCAAGTGGGCAAGTCGTTTGGTTTTCCCACGCACTGCTATCTGGCGGCCAGCGATGGCAAACTTGTCGATGCGCAGGCCGGTTTGGAAAGCGGCATCAGTGCAGTGGTTGGCGCGCTGGCGGGCGTGAACATGATCTCGGGTGCAGGTATGCTGGATTTTTTGATCTGTCAGAGCGCGGAGAAACTGGTCATCGATGCGGAAGCGATTGCGATGGCGCAGCGGCTGCTGCGCGGCATCGGCACACCGACCGAGACACTGGCAACAGCGATGTTCGCGCAGGCAGGCTTGAGGGGCGAGTTCTTGAAGTTGAAAGAGACGCGGCGGTTGTTTCCCGGCGAACAGCATGTGCCGTCGAAGATCATCGATCGCGGATCGGTGCGTGCGTGGCAAGCAGCGGGCGGGCTGGATGCGTTTGGACGGGCGAAGGCGCGCGTGAGCGAATTGTTGAATGCGTATCAACGTCCGAAGATTGCCGAAGGCGTGGAGCGTGAAATGTTCGCCATCGTGCGACGTGAGGCGCAAGCGGTTGGGTTGGAGACGCTGCCGGGCATCGATTGACCGCCACCTGCTTCACCTATTTTGATCTCTCCGAAAGTGTCTGGCTTTCGGAGAGATTCTTTTTATGCGGTATACTCATTTCGTGGCAAATACGGCCAATACTCGAAGGCTAAGCGTTCGATTCGATGAACCGATCATCCACCACACGCCAGACGGAGAAACAGGGGCTGCTCAGCACCAAGCTGATTCCGCCGCGCCTGCCGTCTTCGCTCGTGCCGCGTCGAGCGCTGCTGGCGCGTCTCGACGCAGGACTCGATCGTAAAGTGACGCTGATCAGCGCACCGCCCGGCTCTGGCAAAACGACATTGGTTGCGGCATGGTTGACTGCACAGCAAGGTGTGCAGTTCGGCTGGGTGTCGCTTGATGCCGGTGATAACGATCCCGTGCGATTTTGGCGGTACACCCTCACAGCCGGTCGAGCCTTTGGGGGCACGTCGGGCCGATCGGCGCTGACGATGCTGCGCGCCTCTCAACCGTTGGCGTTTGAGACGATCCTCACGCCCTTCATCAACGACCTCAATCGACTTCCGCAACGCTGTGTCCTTGTACTGGAGGATTATCATCTCATCGTTTCACCTGCGATTCACGCCGCGCTGACGTTTCTGATCGATCATCTGCCGGTGACAATGCATATCGTGTTGATGACGCGCACCGAGCCGCCGCTGCCGTTGGCCCGCTGGCGGGCACGCGGCGAGTTGAATGAATTCACGGCTGCCGATTTGCGCTTTTCGCTGGACGAAGTATCTGCATTTTTGGCGCAGACCGGGCATGGTCCCATCTCGAACGAAGTCGCCGCGCGCCTCGAACAAAAGACCGAAGGCTGGGCGGCGGGACTGCGGTTGATCGCATTGGCGCTGCAAAACCAATCGGGCGCGCATGACGCCGAACACTTTCTCGCCACGGTCAGCGGCGGACTGCGCTCGGTGCTGGACTATCTGACCGGCGAAGTGCTGGCGGCTTTGCCTGAATCAACGCAGATGTTCTTGCTGCAAACGGGCTTTCTTAATCCGCTGACGGGCGCAGTGTGTGACGCTGTTACCGATCGATCAGACAGCGCGACCATGCTCGATCAGCTGGAGCGTGACAATCTGTTTGTAATCCCGCTGGGTGACACCGCGGGGCGACGTTGGTACCGCTATCACGCGCTCTTTGCGGAAGCCCTGCGTCACCTGGCGCGGCAGCGCTTTGGCGAGGCGACGATTCGCGCGTGGCAGGGCAAGGCCAGTGTCTGGTACGAAGCCCATCGCTTCTATGATGAAGCGATTGAAGCGGCGCTCAACGCGCACGACAGCGCGCGAGTGGCGGCTCTGATCGAATGGAGCCTTGAAGCGCGCGGCAATCATGAACTGACCACGCTCCACCGCTGGATCACGCAACTGCCCGATGAGGTGCTGCACGCGCATCCGGCGCTGTGCTTTGCCGCTGCGCAGGCCGCGCTATTTACAGCCGATCGGTATGCGGCGACGACGGCGGCTACCGTAGAGGATCGTTTGCTGGCGGCCGAGCGCGGCTGGCAGGCGGCGCAAAACGATCGAGGCGTGGGGCAAGTCTATGCGTTGCGTGCGACGGCCGCATTGTGGCGTGATGACCTCAGCCGATCGTTCCTGTACGCTCAACGGGCGTTGGAGCTGCTGCCGGAAGATGATGTGGACTGGCGCGGGATCAGTCTGCTGGCCATCGGCATTGAGCAGCTGCTGGCGGGTGAAGTCGATGCCGCCCAGCGCACGATCATGGATGCTCAAGTGTTGTGCCGCATCGGTCAGAATACCTACAGCGCGCTGGCAGCGACCGATATGCTGGCGCGTACTTATCTGGCACAGGCCCAACTCGATCAGGCGGAGCAGCTCTATCAGCAGATATTGACCGATACCGGCGAACTCGAAGCGCTGCGCACCGATCGCGGGCTGGCGCTGGCCGGGCTGGGTTTGATCGCTTACGAACGAAATGATCTGACGGCGGCCGAAGCGTATGCCGCGCAGGCCGCCAACCTCGACAGCGCTGGTGGCGATGAAGAAGTGCGTGTGCGAGCGGCGCTGCTGCTGGCGCGAGTTGCCCAGGCGCGACGGCAAGGGGCAGCGGCCAAAGATCGACTGCGATCGCTGGCGGCGCGGACACAGCGCACGCTGTGGCAACGTGAAGTGTCAGCGTGGCAAGCCTGGCTGGCCCTGGCGGCTGAAGATGTGACCACTGCGCAGCACTGGCTGGCGACGCGCGCGCCTCACACGGGCAATGTGCTGGCGAGTCAACAGGAACTGGAAGCAGTGATCGCGGCGCGGCTGAACATCGCCGAAGGTCAGCCAGACGCGGCCGTGACGCTGCTGGAACCGTGGCGCGTCGATGCGCAGGCGCACGGGCGCACGCGCAGCGAACTCGAAATCTTGAGCGTGATGGCCCTGGCCTACGCGGCTCAATCCGATCTGGCGCAGGCGAAACAACTTCTGCTCAAAGCGCTCACGCTCGCGCAGCCGGCCGGTTGTGTGCGCGCCTTTGTCGACGAAGGCGCGGCGATGAAGACCTTGCTGCAAGCCATTGCGCCCGAATTGACTAAACGCGCGTTGATGATCTTCGCGGCGCGCGTGTTGCAGGCGTTTGCCCCAACCCGATCGGTTTCTGCTACCCCATTGTCACCGCTGCTTGAACCGTTGAGTTCGCAGGAACAGCGCGTGCTCAAGCTCCTCGCGGCCGGTCTATCCAACCCCGAAATCGCCCGAGAACTGGTCGTGTCCACGAACACGATCAAGACACAGGTCAAGAGCATCTTCAACAAACTCAACGTCAACAATCGCGTCGAAGCGGCCGATGTGGCCCGCGAGTTGAACCTGCTGTAGCCATTCACCTCAACTGAACGACCTGGTCTCGATCCGGCCACCGCTCGATCGAGACCGTGCTGTCTGGCGTTCACCCGTTGGAATCACCCGCTCAATCACCCACAGCGGGTGATGTTTTGCCACCCGCCCCGACGCTACAATCCAGTCATCTTCAACACTCACTCGAAAGGAGATCGACACATGGACGCGTTAGGTGAACTGGTTAAGGTCTGGCTGAATCCGATCAATCTGGGGGCATTCTTCGTCTTAAGCGCGGCGGCCATCTGGCTGGTGAGCCGCAGCAACGATCAATTCAAAGGCAAGTAAGTTAAACCATGGGAGGCAATCCAATGACAACACAGACAGCGAAAGCGTACAAAGGCCTGGCCATGGAAGGCGTCATCGCCACGTGGTATGCCAAAAATGTGCGGCGCGACGATGAGTTCAAGCAGTGGGTACGACTCATCAACGGGGCGGCTGCGCCGGGCAGCCGCGTGCTGGAGGTCGCACCTGGCCCGGGCTATCTATCCATCGAGCTGGCGAAGTCGGGCAAGTATCACGTGGCCGGCCTCGACATCAGCCGGACGTTTGTCGAGATCGCGCAGACGAAGGCCAGAGAGGCCGGTGTGCAAGTGGACTTCCGGCATGGCAACGCCTCGGATATGCCCTTTGCCAATGAGGGTTTCGAGTTCATCATCTGCACGGCGGCGTTCAAGAACTTCGCGCAGCCGGTGCGGGCGATTGCGGAGATGCATCGCGTGCTGACGCCCGGCGGCCAGGCATTGATCGTGGATTTGCGCCGCGATGCTTCGTCAGCGGCCATTGACGAGGAGGTGAAGAGCATGCACCTGAGCCGGCTGAACGCGCTCTTTACACGGTTGACGTTCAAGACGATGCTGCTTAAGAACGCGTACACTCAGGCCGAGATCAGACAGTTCGTGTCGCAGACCAACTTCGGCGCGTGCAACATCCGCACCGACGCGGTCAGCATGGAGATCTGGTTGAAGAAGTAGCGCTTGACTCTCCTGTCGCTGGAGGTTGTAGAGTAGACGGACCAAATCAACTTTAGAGGATACAAGGAGAAACACCATGACTCAACAGTCTGAATCGACCTCGACCCCGGCGCCGAAGCGCGCGCTAGGTGTGATCTTCTTCATCATGCTGATGGACGTGGTGGGGCTGACAATCCTGATGCCCGTCGCGCCCTACATCGTGCAGCGCTACAGCGGTGACGCGTTGATGGTGACGCTGCTGACGGCCATCTACGCCGCCGCGCAGTTTGTCGCAGCGCCCTTCCTGGGCAAGCTGAGCGATCGGGTTGGCCGACGCCCGGTATTGCTGGCGTGTGTGTTTGGCTCGGCCATCGGTTACTTCATGTTTGGCATTGGCGGTGCGCTGTGGATCCTCTTCGTGTCGCGGTTGATCGACGGCTTCACCGGCGGCAACATGTCGACTGCCGCAGCCTACATCGTTGATGTCTCCAAACCTGAAGAGCGCGCCAAGAACTTCACATTGATGGGCATGGCCTTTGGCCTGGGCTTTATCGTCGGGCCGGCAGTGGGCGGGGCGCTCGGCCAAATCAGCCTCGATCTGCCGGTGTTCGCCGCGGGTGTGGTCGCGCTGATCAGCGTAGGCTTGATCTTCTTCCTGCTGCCCGAATCGCTGCCGAAAGAGCGCCGTGAAACCGCGCCACTGCGCCTGAGCGACTTCAATCCGCTCGCGTCGATCGGTTACATGCTGCGCAAGCCCGGGCTGGGCGTGATACTGCTGGTCTACGCGCTCTTCAACTTTGCTTTCGACGGCGCCAACAGTATCTCGGGGGTGTTCTTTCTGGATAAGTTCGCGGCGCAGCCGGGGCAGATTGGCCTGTTTCTCATCTTGGCCGGGATCGCCACAGCCTTTGTGCAGGCGGTCCTCATCGGCCGGCTGGTGCCGAAGTATGGCGAGAAACGGATGGCGCTGGTGGCCATGATCGGCAACGCCGTTGGGGCACTGCTGATCTTCGCCGCCCCGGCGTTCTGGCTGATCTTCCCGATTGGTTTGGCGCAGGCGGCGGTCACCGGCTTCATCTGGTCGACGATGGGCACGCTGGCGGCCAATCGCGTATCCGAGCGTGAACAGGGCCAACTGGCCGGCGTGAACACGGCCGTAGCCGGCCTGATGGCTGCCCTGGGGCCCCTGTGGGCGGGAGTTGTGTACGACAAGGTGGCCCCCGGCTCACCGTTCTGGATGGGCGCCATCATCATGCTCGTAGCATGTGTGATCCTGATCCGAGTGAAGGTCGCGCGGCCTACGCAGACTCAACTTAGCGCGCAGCCCGCTGCCGGTCGCTGATTCGCGGTGGTATACTCAGTGCAGATAAATGGAGTGGATGAATCATGACACACCGATCGATCCCGATGGGACAAATATCGAAGGTAGTCGTTCACGCGGGGGGCAGCGTGCGCCTGGAGGGCTGGGACAGCGATCGGGTGCAGGGCGAGAGCGACAGCCGCGGGGGCGTGAAGATCGAACGCCGCCGGGAAGCGGAGTTCGGTCGTGCCCGCGCCAAAGTCGGCGAGCGCGTGCTGTTCGACATTCGCCTGACCGTGCCCCGCGCGTTGAAGCCAGACGCCAACGAGGAAGTCATCGACGTGCAGATCGGCGGCAGCGGCACGGTGCAGGTGCCGCGCGGCTGTGACGTGAAGGTGTACGCGGGGCGTGACATCGAAGCGAGCGGCCTGAGCGGCACGCTGGCGGCCTATGCCGGCGGCAATGTTAAAATCCGCGATCTCCAAACGCTGGCCTCTGCGTCGGCGGGCGGCGCGCTGGATTTTGAATGTGAGTCGATCGTCGGAGACGATCTGAAATTCACGGCCGGGAGTGACCTGCGCTGCTTCATCCGCCGTTTGATCGACGTGACGTATCTCATCGACGATCTGGGCGGCTACTGGGAGGCTGTGATCGGCGAGGGCCGTGTCAAGATTCGGCTGAAGGGCGGGGGCGATGTCACGCTCGTCACCGATCAACCGATCAGCGGCGACATACTGGGCACGATCGAGCCACCACCGACTGCCGACGCTCATTAGCCATTTTGCTGGCTAGCCTGCAGCCGGATAAACGGATGATCTGACTCCGGTCAGTCAGCCGTTTTGCCCGAAAACAAGGGTGATTTGAACTGTGATACCATCGGGCGATGGTATCAAAACGACTGATTAGCCGCCGGCAAGCGCTGAAACTGGGGGCAGGTGCTTCGGCGGCACTGCTGGCCTCCGGTTGCCGCACATTGATCGATCAACTCAATGCGCATGTGCCCACCCCTGCGCCAACATCCACTGTGCCAACCAGTCCATTAATGCCGACGACCACCGCGAGGGCCGCCACCAGTCGATCGGTTGTGCCAGCTTCACCAGCGCCGCGCGCCTCCGCCCATGTCGTTCGTCCACAGTGGATCGCTCCGGCCGGCGGCAGTAAACTCGGGTTGCACGCCACGTTTGGGCCGCGCGATGGATTGGATTCGTTCCTGGCGCGCTGTGCGCAAGCTGATCGGCCGGTCGCCGTGGTCAAATGCGTCGACGATTTTGAAGCGGCGTTCAAAGCCAAAGAATACAGTGATCGAACGTTGACAGTCGGGCGTGTCAACGGCGTGGGCCTGAACAACCACGATTTTGTGGACATGCAGGCCTGGGAACCGACGGAGTTCAATCCGCCTAAAGAATTTCCGTACAAGACAGCGGAAGAAGCGGCACAGATGTACTACGATCTGGTTAAGCCGCTGTGGGTGCTTAATCCCGTCATCGATGTCTGGGAAACATTCAATGAATTTTCGTGGCACTGGGGCTGGCAGGCGGATTTCTACATTCGCCTGATGGACTTGGCTGAGGCCGACGGTTATCGATTGGGCCTGTGGTCGACCAGCGCGGGCAACCCGCCTGAGAAGTACTATCCCGACATCGCGCGCGCCTGCCGTCGCGCCAGAGAACATGGCAATCACATTCTGTGTCTGCATGAATACGGTCTGGATGGTTTGTTGAAAGACGCGCCGAAGAGTCTGGTGACGCGCTATCGCGGCCTTTACAAATACCTGGCGCAGGTCGACGCGGTGATTCCGCTGGTCATCTCCGAAGCGGGCGAGAACGCGGGCGGCGGCTTCACCGGTATTGAAACGTTCATGGACGATTTCACCTGGTACGACCGCCAGTTGAGCAAAGACGACTACGTCATTGGCTGCGCCATGTGGACGCTGGGTGATTGGAGCGGAGCCAATTTTCAGGCAGCCTTGCCGTTTCTGGCCGCGTATATCAGCGGTCAGCCCGTGACTGTGCACGACACGTATTTGCCGCTGGTGGGCGGCGGGTCGGGCCAATAATCCTCAACTCGATAGAGGAGTCAGCGCGCCCACGCGCGGCCCGTGTGCGGCAACCGGCATCAGGGGATGCCTGACTCCTCATTCTGGCTGGCCTGTGGGCGCTAATAACCGCTCGCTTGTGTCTCCGGGCGGGATGTGGTTTAATCCCCGCCCGTGTCTACCCTGACCTCACACCCTCCCCGCACACTGTTGCGGCGCAATTTCCGCGCCTTATACGCCGACATCTTTGGCTATGGCATTCTGGCCGGCAGCACGCTGGCCTTCATCAATGTGTACGTGGCTCGATTGGGCGCGTCCAACATCGAGATGGGGCTGCTGTCCGCCGGTCCGGCTCTGATCAGTTTGCTCATTGCCATGCCGATCGGCCGCTGGCTGGAACGCCGGCCGTTGATCCGCACCACGTACCTCAGTTCGATCTGGTTCCGGCTGGGCTACGTGGTTATGGTGCTGCTGCCGTGGTTCCTGCCGCCGCCCGCGCAGATTGGATCGTACGTGCTGCTGGTGCTGTTGATGTCGATTCCGGGCACGGCGCTGGCGATCGGTTTCAACGCGACGTTGGCGGCCACCGTCCCGCCCGATTGGCGCGCGCACGTTATCGGTCGCCGCAACGCGCTGATGTCGTTGAGCATGACGGCGACTTCGCTGTTGAGCGGCCAGTTGCTCGATCACATTGTGTTCCCGATAAACTATCAGATCGTGTTCGGCATCGGCGTGGTGGGCGCGGCTATGAGCACGGTCTTTTTGGGGCGCATCCAGCCTATCGCGCCACAGACACCCGCGCCCGCGTCCGCGAGACTGGGGAATGGCAACGGCCAGGGCCGCGCGCTCCGCCTCGATCTGCTGCGCGGACCGTTCGGTCTGATGATGATCGCGTATCTGTTCTTTTATCTGGGACAGGCCGTGCCGGTGCCGTTGTTCGCCAAGATGCAAGTCGATCAGTTGAAGTTGTCCGACGGCGTCATCAGCATCGGCACGGCGGCCTTTAACGGCTGCATGTTGATCGGGTCGTTGTATCTGGCACGCCTGACGCGGCGTTTCGGCCATCGCGGCGTGTTTGCCATCGCGGCGCTGTTGTATGGCGCGTATCCACTGTTACTGGGCCTGGCCGAAAGCACGGTGTTGTTCTTTGCGGCATCGATTCTGGGCGGGGCGATTACGGGCGTGATGGGCGGCGCGCAGGTCAATCGTTTGATGGAGCGCATTCCGCACGATGATCTGCCCGCGCATATGGCGCTGAACAATATGGCAGGCAACATCGCACTGCTGGTCGGCTCGATGCTGGGGCCGCTGCTGGCCGATGCGCTAGGTCTGCGCGAAGCGATCTTGATCAGCGCCGCAGTGCGCGTGCTGGCGGGCGTCGCCCTGGTGCGCTGGGCGTGATGGAATGTGCGGTATACTTGGAGTAGCCTGATTCAGGGGACACACATGCTAGCCTACCGACAATATGTCACTGTGCAAAAATCAAAACAGATTGTCCTGTCGGACGTGCCCTTTCTGCCCGGTCAACGTGTCGAAGTGGTGGTGATTGCCGAAGATCAGCCGGTCAATCAGGTGCGCGAATTGCGCGAGTTGTTTAAGGCCACGCAGTCGCTGCCCCAGGCGCAAGCGATCAGCGAGGCTGAGATCGCCGCAGAAATTGCTGCCTATCGAGCGGCACAATGAAAGTCCTGATCGACACTAATGTACTGGTTTCAGCGGTGTTGAAGGATAAGGACCCTGAAACGGTAATTGCGTTTGTCGTCGAACAACCGGGTTTTGAATGGCTGGTTTCCGCTGAGATTTTGGCCGAATATAAAGCAGTTCTGGGCCGCCCAAAATTCGATCTGCCTCAGATCATCTATGCTCAGTGGATGACGTTGCTGGATTCGGCAACAACCCTGTTCGATGTGAATCTCGCCCTTGAATTCCCGCGCGATCAATCCGACGCAAAGTTCCTGGCGTGCGCGCTGGCGGCCAACGCCGAATACTTCATCACCGGTGATCGCGACTTTTCACAGGCGCAAAAACTGGTCAACACAACCATCCTCTCTGTGTCGCAGTTCAAGAAATTGATCATGGCCGCGTAATGACCCGTGTGGCTATTCGATTG
>JAUQXD010000755.1 GCA_030834835.1 Thermoflexales bacterium
TGTCCGGCAAGCGCGCCTCTAATGGAGAGACTGACGGAGTGATGCCGGGTTAGGCCGGCGTCAAAACTTTTGAAGATCGCGCCGAATCCATTGACAGTCATCGATTCGGCGCGTATAATCGGCGGCATGGTGCAAAAACGACCGCATTTCTCGGTTATATTCGCTATCGACGTCAAGCCCGCGCTCAGTGCGCGCGGTTTGGCGCTGTGTGCTTTGCCGCCTGTCGGAGGGTTCCGGTAGATCATCGAGCATGATCTATCTGTAGTTCGTACAGGCGCGAAGACAACCCTCTTCGCGCTTTTTGTTGGTGAGTGATGATCATGAATCGCATTCTGTTGTTGAACGCCTCATATGAACCGTTACGCGTGATCGGGCTGCCGCGCGCGATCGGCCTGTTGATGTCCGACAAGGTCGACGTGATCGAGACGTGGCCCGATCGGCAACTGCGCTCGCCTAACTTCAGCTGGCCCATGCCCAGCGTGCTGCGCCTGCGCTACTACGTGCACGTCCCGCGCCGGGGCGCGTCGTGGTCGCGGCGCGGTGTGCTGGTGCGCGATCACTACACGTGCCAGTACTGCGGCAAGATGATGCGCGCGGATGACGCCACGATCGATCACATCATCCCGCAGTGGAAGTGTCGCGCCGATCGGATTCCGCCCGACACGTGGAGCAATACGGTCGCGGCCTGCGCCAAATGTCAGCAGCGGAAAGGCGGCCGCTCGATGCGCGAAGCCGGGATGCGCTTCATCGATCCCGAGTTCGAGCCGAAGACGCCGCGCGTCAACTATCTGGTGGTCGCGTCCGGCATCCGGCCCGAATGGAAACAGTACATCGAGGTGTAAAGGCAAACTGCCGAAGTCGAAACCGACTTCGGCAGTTTTGGTGAGGCGTGATTACGGCTCAACCGGATAGCCGGCCGTTGCCCAGGCCTGAAAGCCGCCTTTGATCGGGTTGACTTTGCGGAAGCCGTTTTCCATGAGGAATTGCGCCGCACGGGCGCTTGATTCTTCAGCCGGTCAAGTACAGTACGTTAGAATCCACGCGTTGGGGTCCAGTTCTTTCAACCGCGTTTCCAGGTCGTTCAGCGGAATGGACACCGCACCGGGGATGTGACTGGTCGCATACGAGTCGGCATCGCGCACATCCAGATAGACGGCCTGCTTCAGATCGTAAGCGGCTTTGGCGTCGCCCAGGCTCACGCGCACGATCTCCGGGTAGGGCACGT
>JAUQXD010000756.1 GCA_030834835.1 Thermoflexales bacterium
TGGCGTGACGATGGAAATCACTGTCGCGCCGGAAGACGATGTGGAGATTCGCCGCATCTCGCTCACGAATCACACCGATCGCGTCCGACACATCGCGTTGACGAGTTATGGCGAAATCATCCTCGCGCCCCAGGCCGCAGATGCGCGCCATCCCGCCTTCAATAATCTATTCATCGAAAGTGAATATGTGCCCGACACGAACGCGCTGCTCTTTCGGCGGCGGCCGCGTTCGGCCAGTGAAGAACTCATCTATCTGGCGCATGCGGCGACGGTCTCGCCGGGACACTCCATCACCGGCGCGCATGACACCGATCGAGCGCGCTTCCTGGGGCGGGGCCAATCGCTGCGCACACCGGCAGCGTTGAGTGCGAGTGGCGATCTATCCGGCACGACCGGCGCAACACTCGATCCGATCATGGCGCTCGGCCAGACGCTCGAACTGCAACCACATGCCTCGGCGCAGGTGAGCTACGTCACGGTGGCGGCGCGGTCACGCGACAACGCCTTGACGTTAGTGCAGCGCTATCGAGACGCGCCAACCATCGATCGGGCCTTCGATCAAGCGCGGGTGCGCGCCGAATTGGAACTGACCCAACTCGATCTGACGGTCAGTGATCTGGAATTGATCGAACAACTCCTGTCGGCGCTGATCTATCCGCGAGCGGCCTTACGCGCGAACGCCGCCATCCTGGCCGCGAACCGTAAAGGACAGGCGGGCCTGTGGCCGTTTAGCATCTCCGGCGATTATCCCATCCTGCTGGTGCAGATGAACGCCACCGAAGACCTGACGTTGGTGCAGCAGGCGCTTGAGGCGCATATGTATTGGCGCAAGCGCGGCATCAAGATCGATCTCGTTATTCTCAATCAGCAGGGCACGACGTACGGACAAGAACTGCGCGGTCAACTCCAGCGTGTCCTCGTGCTTCAAAACAGCGAGGATTGGTTTAATCGGCGCGGCGGCATCTTTACGTTGTATGCCGATCAGCTGAGTGAAGCCGATCGGGTGTTGCTGGAAACGGCCGCGCGCGTGGTGCTCAACGGGGCGCAGGGTTCACTCGCGCAACAGTTGCAGGCGCTACATCGATCTGTAACGCCGCTGCCGGCCTTTATTGCCATGCCGGGCACTTCGGCGCCGGAAGCCACGCAACCGATTGAACGTCCCCGCGATCTGGTCTTTGACAACGGGCTGGGCGGCTTTAGCGCAGACGGGCGCGAGTATGTTATTTACCTTGAGCCCGATTGTTGGACGCCCGCGCCGTGGATCAATGTGATTGCCAATCCCGATTTCGGTTTCACCGTTTCCGAAACCGGTGCAGGTTATACCTGGTCTGGCAACAGCAGCGAGAACCGGCTCACGCCCTGGTCGAACGATCCGGTCGCCGATCCGCCGGGCGAAGCGATCTATTTGCGCGACGAAGAAACGGCCGAGGTGTGGTCGCCCACTCCGCTGCCGTGCCGCGCGGCAACGCCGTATCTCATTCGACATGGCGCCGGCTATTCGATCTTCGAGCACCACAGTCACGGCCTGGCTCAGCGCTTGCGGCTCTTTGCGACCTCGGACGCGCCCGTCAAAGTGATGCAGCTGCGTTTGGAAAACAAGTGGACGTCCCCGCGCCGCATCACCGCGACGTTTTACGCGGAGTGGGTGTTGGGTGTGACGCGCGACAGCGCGCAGCAATATGTGATCTCCGAATATGACAGCGCGCATCAAGCGCTGCTGGCGCGCAATGGCTACAACGCCGAGTTTGGCGAGCGCGTCGCGTTCGTCGCGGCCAGCCAGCCGCTGCATGGCTTGACAGCGGATCGCACCGAGTTTCTGGGGCGCGGGGGAAATGCGCGCAAGCCGGCTGCGCTCGATCGGATTGGCATGGCGAGCGGCATCGAGCCGGGTATCGATCCGTGCGCGGCCTTGCAATTGCATATCGATCTGCAACCGGGCGAAGCGCGGGAAGTCTTTTTCTTGATCGGCGAGGGCGCGAATCGAGATGACGCCTTGCAACTGATCGATCGCTATCAACAGGCCGAACAAATTGCGGCGGCCTGGCAGCAGGTGAATGATTGTTGGGCTAAAGTGCTGGAGACAGTTCAAGTGCACACCCCTGATCCGGCGATGGACCTGTTGCTCAATGGCTGGCTGCTCTACCAGACATTGGCGTGTCGCGTGTGGGCGCGCTCGGGGTTCTATCAATCATCGGGCGCGTTTGGTTTTCGCGATCAATTGCAGGACATCATGGCGCTCACTCACGCCGCGCCGCATCTCGCCCGCGCACACATCGTGCAAGCCGCACAGTTTCAGTTCGATGCCGGCGACGTGCTGCACTGGTGGCATCCGCCGTCAGGCCGGGGCGTGCGCACGCGTTTCTCCGATGATCTAGTGTGGCTGCCGTTTGTCGTCGCGCACTATGTGACGGCGACCGGCGATGAAACGATCCTGGATGAAAACATCCCGTTTCGCACCGGTACACCGTTGGAGCCGAATGAGGCCGAACGCTACGATCAATATGCGCCCACGATTGAAACGTACACACTCTACGAACATTGCCGCCGCGCTTTAGAGAAAGGCACCACGGCCGGGGCGCATGGACTGCCGTTGATGGGCGGCGGCGATTGGAACGACGGCATGAACCGGGTCGGTATCGAAGGTCGCGGGGAAAGCGTGTGGCTGGGTTGGTTCTTGTGCACGACGTTGACGCGCTTTGCTCAAGTGTGCGAGGGCCGGGGCGCTCAGACGCAAGCGACGGCCTATCGGCAGCGCGCCGCTGAGCTGAGTCAGGCGATCGAAGCGAGCGCGTGGGATGGCGCGTGGTATCGACGCGCGTATTACGATGACGGCACGCCGCTTGGATCAGTGGCGAATAATGATTGCCAGATCGATTCGATCGCGCAATCGTGGGCGGTCTTGTCCGGCGCGAGTGATCCAGATCGCGCGACACAGGCGATGGAAGCGGTGGCCGATCGGCTTGTTCACCAAACCGATCAACTCGTGCTCCTGCTCGCGCCGCCGTTCGATCAAACCCCGCGCGATCCCGGTTACATCAAAGGGTATCCGCCCGGCATTCGCGAGAACGGCGCACAGTATACGCACGCGGCCACATGGGCGGTGTGGGCGTTTGCGGAACTCGGGCAAGGTGATCGCGCTGAAGCGTTGTTCCGGTTGCTCAACCCGATCTATCACAGCGACACGCCGGACAAAGTTGCGAGGTACATGGTCGAACCCTACGTGATTGCGGCCGATGTGTACAGTGCGTCATCGCACGTTGGGCGCGGCGGTTGGACGTGGTACACCGGCTCAAGCGGCTGGATGTATCGCGTGGGCCTCGAAGCGATCCTGGGTATCCGGCGCGTGGGACAGACGTTGATGATCGATCCGTGCATTCCGAAAACGTGGTCGAGTTATCAAGTGGCGTATCGTGTAGGCAAAACGACCTTTCAGATCAGCGTGGAAAATCCAGCGGGTGTCAATCGCGGCGTCAAGCACATCACGCTGGATGGGAACACTTTGAATGGCAACGTGATTCCATTACTGAATGATGGTGGTCGGCATCAAGTCAATGTAGTGCTTGACGTTATCGTCGCGACAACCCCTTGAGCGCCTGACCGGGCGCCCACTCCTGTTCTTGCCTGGCAGCGTATTTCGAATGCCCGACACGTGCACCGCACAAGACCGCCTGCGGTGCAGTGCGGGTGTGTGGTCGATCGTGTTGAGCGCCCGATAAATCGGTATCCGCCATGATGGTCTGCAACCCTACAATCCTGATTGGTCTTGCCCGGTTCCTCAGAAGGAAAATCGCCTGAAGGTGCGGATTGAGGCGGACGAAATGAACTCCCACGCCGTTCACGCCTGACAACGCGGTACAGCTGGCGTATAATCGAGGGCAGCCGTTGACACCGGAGGCCCCATGTCCAGCGACACCTTGCGTGAGACTCAGATCGAACGCCGCCGCGAACGCGCCCGCGAAGAGATCAAGAAGATCGTCAATCG
>JAUQXD010000071.1 GCA_030834835.1 Thermoflexales bacterium
CCGGTGTATCCACTGCCCGCCATGCAATGACCGGGGAAGGGAACGTCGTCACGATTAAATTCCCGGTTCAAGATTTTCTTGAGGGCCGGCGAGCCGTTGGTCGGCCCAGGGTGCAGCCCGTTAAGATCAACCGTAGGCTGGCCGTTCTTCATGAAGATGTCGTAGCCCCAGCGGATGGTGTGCAGGACGAAGTTCTGGATGGGCGGGCCTGGCCTGACGCCAACTAGAGCCAGCTCGAAGTTGAAATAGGCGTGGCTGCCGGGCCTTGTCCAGGGGGCCGGCGGGGTCACCGTGGACAGCGGGAAGGTGGCTCGATCGGAAAATACCAGGTCATAGCAGAGACCGTTCTGCGCCCGTCGATTAACCCATTGATCGATGTTGAGGCCGGGCGACGCGCCGGAATGTGTGACCTCGTCCCAGTAGTACGGGTGCAGGTCGAGTTGCTCGGGAGGTATGCCGGCGACTTCCATCGGATCGATCTCTCCGCTGGCGCGCCGGACGAAGCCGGTGAAAGCGCCGGCGGGGTTGAAAACCGGTCGGGTAACAAACTCGACGATCTGAATCCAGCGAAAGAAGTCCTCCCCGAAGCCGTCAACGAACCCCGCGCGGCGTACAGCAGCCATGTCCGTCACCCGAAAGCCCAGCTCGATGATGGCTCCGCCGCCCTCGCCCGCTATGCCGCTGCGCGCGGCTCGACACGGTGAATCAAACACCGGGTCAAAGAAGCATTTTTCATAGGCGCGGGTCTTCTCGATAACGCCGAGTTTGCGACCGCCGAAAAATACGGATCGGGAAAAGGGCGCAAACCGGGTGGCCGGGGACACGCCCCCTCGATCAAGCGCATTCCGCCGGAGCAGTTGCTTCCAGGTCTTCGGGCCGAGTTGTCCATCGCCGTTGCGCTGACCCATCTCCGTCTGTTGAAATTGTTCGACAGCCCTGGCAAAGTCCTCTTCGCTGGGACTCGCGCCGAGGCGAAGCAGGTCGTACAATCTCGGGCGCGGCGCGGCCTCGTTCAGATGCAGCCGGTCGTTAACGACACATCCCCAGCCCAGCTGTCGCGCCAGACGCCGGTTGGCTTCCACGGCCGCCGCCAAGCGTGCCCCGGTCAACTCTCCTTCGATCTCAGAGAAGTCGCCGAAGAATTCCAACTCCTGTTTGGGCTTCACTCGCCCGAGGGCGCGCTGAAGGATCGGCTCCAGTGAGAAAGGTAGAGGCTTGCGGGTCGGCGGGGCCGGCCTGGCTTCGAATTCGTACTCAAGAAAATCCAGTTCCCTATCCTCGCCGTTCTCCCATTCGAAGTCAAATTCCGACGAAGGTGGCATAGTGGCAGGTTCAACTGGCCCGGTCGCATCAGGCGGCCCCATCACGCCAGGCTCAGCCGGTTCTGTGGTGCCGACGCCCGATGCCTGTCCGCTGCTCGCTGCGCTCAGCGCCCGCTCGGTATCCGGGCCGACGACGCCGGTGACGACCAAACCGTTTTTCTCCTGAAAGCTGCGAATGGCGCTGCGCGTTTCAACGTTCATCATGCCGTCAACGGGCAGTTGCAGATTCAGTGCTTGATTGAGCATGGTCTGCACCCAGCGCACGTATTCGCTGCCAGCCGGCGGTTCAGGTGCATAGATGTAGGTGCGGCGTGCGGGAATGGGTCGTGGAAACTTCGGCCGACGTGGTGGTACAGGTCGAGGTCGCGGACGCAGCGTGATCGGGCGTTTTGCGATTGGGCGCGGTGAAAACGATCGAGGAGGCAAACGCCGGAAACGGCTCAGTTCTTCATCATTTTCAAACTCGGCGGGTAGATCGAATTCCTCAAACTCGAATTCATGATCGGTGTTCATTGCGGCTCCTTCCAGCTGCCGGTTACGATCCATCCGGATCGATGATGTTGTTCCAGGTCACGTCGGTGTGAACCCATTCGATGTTGGCGTTTTCCTTGTACGGCGCGATGCGCGCTCCGGCGGGCGGCGACACCCAGTATCTGGCGCTCGCCACGCCATCGGCCAACTTCGCGCGATCGGCGGCCGAGTGCATGTTGAGATGCTCGGCCCACAGATCGACGCGCAGTTGCTTCGCAAAGGAATTGCCGGCTGAATCGAAGATGCCGGCCGTCACTTCGCTATCGTGCGTGAAGCTGCGCCGGTTGCCATTCGCTGAGCCGATGATGGCGAAGCGATCGTCGATCACATACATCTTGGCATGCACGTAGGTGTGCGCCTTGCCCGGCGGGCTGAGATAGAACACGCGCACTTTGCTGCCGCCCGCTTTCTTGAGTGGCGCGATGAACTGTTGGCGACGATAGAACGGCTGGCGCATATCGCCCGCCACCAGCGGACTGTCGGGCATCACGATGGTGAGATGCTGAATGCGCGGCAGCGCGGCTTGCAGGGCACGGCTGAGTTCCATGCTCACCAGGTACTGATCTTCGATGTAGATGAACTGCCGCGCTTCACGAATCGCTTTCAGGATCATACGTTTGGCGGTCTGCTCGCCCTTCGGCGCGAAGCGATAGCCCGCGCCGTTGCCATACGTGCGGCCGATCTGCACGATGTGTTTACCCATCGGGCCGGGCACGCTTTCTTTCAAGCCCAGCAGCGCGCCTTTCTTGCCGTCGAGTTTGCCGTGATCGGGATGATCCTGCCAGCGCTCCAGAAAGATGCGCAGTAGATCATGCGCGGCCGGGCCGGTGATGCGGCAGTGCACGTCATGCAGGGGACTGCCGCCGCCGCCCGACGAGCCGCCGGATGATCCGCCGCCGGTGTTCACCACCCGATTGGCCACGATGTCGATGCCGCCGCAAAACGCGATCAGTCCTTCCGACCCTTTGACGATCAGAATCTTTTGATGGTGCGAGCCAAAGCGCCGGAAACGATCGTCATGGATGGCGGCGCCGTGCGTCATCGCATTGATACGCACCACGGGCATCCGATTGGCGTTGCCCACGTGCTGCGACAGCATGGCGCGCACTTGCACCTTGCGCGAACTCGCTGTGGCCAGCAACGACCACATCGATGATTTGGAATCACCCGTGATCAATTCAAAGTCATCAGACAGGCGCCAGCCCAGCAAATAGATATAGTGCTCGGAGGAGGTAGCCGTGCGGATGGCACGCACCATGTCCGCAAACGTGGCGCGGCCGGCGATCAAATACTTCACGTCGTTGCCCGATCGAACCGGCTGCATCTTCGGCGTGCCGCCCGTCTCGAACCAGCGTTCATAGTTGGGGTCTGCACTGCCGGGCGCGGTGGGCTTTGTCGGCATGGCGGGCGCTCCACCCAACGCGGCCTTGATCGCCGCTTCCGTCTGTACGCCGAGGATGCCATCTGCCTTGAGGCCGCGTTTCTGCTGAAAGCTGCGAATGGCGCTGCGCGTCTGCGCGCCCATAATGCCATCGGTGCTAAGCCTCAGTCCCAAAATCTGATTCAGCGACTCCTGTACCCATTTCACGTAGGCGCGGCTGGATCGATCGGGCGAGCCGGTCTCCCAGGCCTCGTCCAGTTCGTAATCGAACTCAAAGGGTTCGATCGGAAATCCGTACTGAGACATGCGCCACCTCCGCCTGCTGCGCTCGATCGATCCTCACGGCCCGACGCGAACCACCGCATAGTAGCGAGACTGAATGACACGGCCATTGCCGTCGATTCGAACCGGCGTGTCCGAGACCGAATCGCTGACGTTGCCGCCGATGGTGATCAGCTGGCCCGCTTGAACCTCGACGACGATGTCGCAGTGCGAAGCGCGGAAGCCTTGATCGACGTTGTCGTAATTCACGCCGCTCCAGTTGCCGTTGCCGTCCTGGCGCTCCACGCAGACCAGATCGCCGACGCGCGGCGCAACTTCGGTGATGCGATAAGCCTTGAACGGATTGGTGTTGTTCGCCAGGCGATTACGCTTAGCGTCGCCCACATAGTCGGTGTGCGCGCTGGAGTAGCGGAAGTTGCTGCCCGCGCCCGCGGTCTTCATGACCCACGAAATAAATGCGGCGCTCCACGCGACATTTGACCACCAGTTCGGCGTGGTGGGCACACCCATCGGCGTCGCGCGCCAGTAGGCTTCCAGCACGGGCCGCATACGCGGATCAGATTCATCGGTCTGCCCAAAGTTCCAGCGGGCGAATTCGGCCTGAGCCACCTGCACGATGTTCTGTCTGAGCGATGCGCCCGGCGTATAAGCGCCTCCACCGGAGGGGAGTGGCCGGGGTTGAGGCGGGGTTGGTGCGGGGCCACCCGCCAGCGCGGCTTTGAGCGCGGCCTCGGTCTGCGGGCCGACGATGCCATCCACGGAGAGACCGCGCTGTTGCTGAAAACTGCGAATGGCGCTGCGCGTCTGCGTGCCGCTGATGCCATCCACCGCCAGACGCAGCCCCATGATCTGATTCAGCGATTGCTGCACCCATTTGATGTAACCGGGACTGGATCGATTAGTCGAACCCGTCGTCCATTCTTCCTCGAATTCGTAATCGAACTCAAACGGTTCGATCTGCAATTGAAAACCGCGTCCCATCGACTGCCTCCCCTGGCTGGCGCGAAGCGTGCTTACATCGACTTCTTCCACGCTTCAATTTGATCCACCACATCTTTCGTCATCACGACGCCCATGTTCGAGGTTGGCCGGCTTCTCGATGTGGGCTTGCACCCATCCAGGACTTCGTGACAGGTGCCGCCATGCACGGCGACAAGGTAGCGCCTGCCGCTATCCGGGAAAAAGAGCCACACTGGTGCGCCGCTCTGCCCTTCCGACGTATCCGTAAGATAGGTGATCAGTTCGTTGACCCGCTGGCCTTTGATCGTGGGCGGCACATCTCTAACGGCGTCAAACGCCACCCACTGCGTGTGACTTTGACTCTTGGGATAGCCGCCGACGTTGACGATCTTGCCTGTGAGGAACGCCTGGCTGAGCGGCTGAATAAGCGTGCCGGGGGCGCGGCTCGCGCTGCTCCAATAGCCCAACGGTTGATTGCCCAGGCTGCTGAATTTCTGATCGCCGATCGCGGTCTTGAGCTTGATGAGCGCATAATCCCACCGCACGTCGAGATTGCTTTCAAACTTCGACAGATAGGCGATGGATTCCGACTCCGCTTTGCCAAAGGGAAATTTGTCGTCGCCGTTGCGACCCGGATACGCCCACACCAACAGCGCTTTGCGTTTATCTTTGGTGCCTTTAGAGCCGGTGATCTGAGCATAAACGTTGTGTGCGGCAGTCAAGACATGCCGTGGACTGATGAGCAGCCCGCTGCCCGCATCGAAGTCAACCGCGTCGAACGAATCCGGATCGCGAAACCTGACCTTCAGAGAACAAATCCATCTGAACGGTATACGCGTGCCATCCACTTGCTGACGAGTGTCCCGATCGCCGATGACTTCTTCCTCAAACTCACGCTCGCGTTGAGTGCGCGCCCGGACTAACACACCTTGCCCTAGTCTCGGATGAAACATGCGCTGCGGCGCACGCATCTCAGTGTCGAATACAGTTCCTTGAATCATAGCCACCTCGCTTGCTCGCACAGAGCACGCTCGCACGGAGCATGATCAATCTCCTCAACCGTGCTCGATTTGCACGTGTCTCGGCGTGGATCGAGCCGTCAGCGCATGTGCCAGCGCCGCCACTGCCCGATCGATCTCACCGCGCCGATGACGCACCGTGAAGATAAAACTCAGGCGCGGTCCGCTGCCACTGCGATCGCGATGCAGCACCGTCTCGATGCCGTCGTCGCGCAATCGCCCATGCACATCGATCGCGACCTCGGCGGGTCTGAGTCGCAGCGTCTGCACCGGAAACAAACCGCCCTCGGCCGACAGGGCCAGCTCAGCTAATCGGGCGCGGAAGTAGCGCACGCGCTGCGCCAGCTGTTCGCGCAAGCGATCACCGTGCGTCTCGTTGACGATCAACGCCTGTTCGGCGGCGCGCAGCATCGCGACAGAGGGCGGGCTGCAATGCACGCGCGTTTCGCTATGATGCGTGAAGCGTTCGATACTCGCACGACTGCCCGCCAGCACAGCCAGCGGCACGCCGAAGCCCTTCGCCAGCGAACTGATCGCGAGCACGTTGGCCGCGTCAATCGCGTGCCAGCGCAGCGATCCGCCGCCGCCGCTGCCGTAGGGCGCAGCGCGTGCCGATCGGCCGTAGATGCCCAACGCTTGCGTGTCGTCGATGACGAGCCGGCCGCCATA
>JAUQXD010000757.1 GCA_030834835.1 Thermoflexales bacterium
TGGAAATTTCTTGACGGCATCGGCCACATTCAGATGCCGCGAGACCTCCAATGCGTCGATTTGGACATCGACGGGCACAAAACCGAGATTCGCAATGAGGCCAAACGCTGGCCGATTCACGTGCGCCGGAATCGCCAGCCCGCCGATCGCACCTACCCGCTCGATTGCATCTTCCAACGACAACGAAACCGATGTCAGCAGCAACTGCGTCTCGCGGCGAATAAACTCGCCCGTTTCGTCCACTACGAACTGTTCGCCAAAGTGCTCGATGTCATTTTCCAGCACCGGCAAATACACATTGACCAGACTTTGCCACGCCGCGCTTTGATCCAGCGTGTCGAACAGGCACAACAGATGAACTTCCTCGCGGGTCTGCAACTCCATGCCGGGCAGCACGATCAACCCCGTGCCGCGCGCGGCCTTTTGCACCGCTTCGATGTTGGCGCTGGCGTTGTGATCCGTGATCGCCAGCAGGTTGATGCCGCGCTCGATCGCCGTCTGCACGATCAGCGGCGGAATCATCTCCACTTCTGCGCACGGCGACAGCACCGTATGACAGTGCAACTCGGCGATGTAGGTCTTCACACATAGCCTTTTCACCCTCACCCGCACGCTTCGCTGCGTACCCTCTCCCTTTCAGGGAGAGGGCTGGGGTGAGGGTAGTTCTAGCGCAGACCTAACTCCCACAAGCGCCCGACGATCTCGTAAGTGAACTTATCGGTCGAGAGCAGCATGATGCCTTCTTGCTGCGCCTTGTCGATGGTGGCTTGATCGGGCTGCGCGTCTTCCGTGATGATGATCGCGCTCATTTCCAGCAGCGCCGCCACCGCCACGATGTTGGTGTGCGCTTGCAGCGTCACCCAGATCGCGCCGTGCTTCGCGCCCGCCATGACGCAGCTTAGCAAATCAGAGGCGTAGCCGCCGCTGGGCGTGACGGTGAAATCGCCGCTTGTCAGTGGCTTCAAGTCCAGTTGATTGATGAGGTCTTGCAAAGTCATGCTGCCGCCTTTTCAGTCGTGGGAGTGGTCTCGCGGAAACTTTCGTCGGGCTGCAAATGGATCTTCATTTCGAGCCGCGTGCCCTTGCCGACAGTCGATTCGAGCGTGAGTTCGTCCACGCAGCGCTCGATGTTCTTCAGGCCCATGCCCGCGCCAAAGCCCATCTCGCGCACTTCTTCCGTCGCCGTGGACCAGCCCGCCTTGCGTGCCAGTGCTACGTCGGGGATGCCGGGGCCGTCGTCAGTGGTGGACATCAGAATTTGACTCGGTTCGATTTGAACGCGAATGATGCCGCCGTTCGTCGTGTGGATGATCAGATTCATCTCGGCTTCGTAGATGGCAATGCCGCAGCGCCGGGCCAGCTGC
>JAUQXD010000758.1 GCA_030834835.1 Thermoflexales bacterium
ATCGGTTGCTATTGTCGAGCGTTGAAGTTAAACCGTAATTCAATAACCGCAGAGACGCGGAGACACAGAGGTGTTGAATCTTTTCTCTGCGCCTCTGTGTCTCTGCGGTTGGCTTTATTCTTGCAGCGCTTTCGCCACGCGCTCCAATCGCTGGCGCGCTTCGTCCGCGACGGGTTCCAGATCGGGACGGGTGATGAAGCCCATCATGCTCAGCGGATCGATGATGCCGATCTCGATGCCGTCGTCCGCCTGGGCCACCGTCACATTGCATGGCAGCAACAGGCCCACTTCCGGCGCGGCCGTCAATGCGCGATACGCCAGCGGCGGATTGCACGCGCCCAGAATCTTGTACGGGCGAAAGTCCACGTCCAGTTTCTTCTTCAGCGTCGCCTTCACGTCGATTTCGGTCAGCACGCCAAAGCCTTCGGCCTTCAGCGCGTCGGCCACTTTTTGCAGCGCGGTATCGAAGTCGGTGTGCAATTTCACGGTCAAACCCAGTTGTGCCATGTGCTTACTCCTGTGCGGTTGTCTGTCGATTAGATGCATGGCGCTGGCAGAGGTTACAGCCGGTCTACTTCATGGCACGAGCCTGCTGACCGATTTCATAGAGTCGATTCTGCGCGCTATCAAGAAAGTCAAGGATCTGCCGGTCAGTTTCCGGGCTGATACCCCCGCGGCCCGCGCCACAAATCTGATCGATCGGATCAGTCACAACAAAGACCTGATCTCTCAGCGCGCGATATTCGGTGTGCAACGGCACCCAGGCTTCGGGCACATCGGAGAACACAAACAGGCTCGCCCATTCGCTGCGGTCGGCGTCGCGATGTCTGGTACGGCGGCCACCGGCGCGGGGACTGGCGTCGGCGCTGAACCGCAGGCCGCCGTCAAACTGAGAAGCACAAGCAGTACGAATAGATAACGTCGCTGAATCACCATCATCTCCTTGATTGAGCTGTCGGTCTAGCGTCTTAGACGCTGCACCACAGCGAGAATGACATAGAGTAAGCCCGATAAAATCAGGCCGAATTTGAGCGCCGCGCACATGGCCGCGAGGGCTGGCAACGGATCAATCGGGCTGCCAAAGAGATTGCCGATCAAAGCCAGATTCTCGATCGCGTCGAAGATCGCCGCGAGCCACAATCCCCAGGCCAACGCCCGCCCGATCGATTTCCACACGCCCGATCGAATGATCGTGGCCGCCCAGACACACGCTAACGCGATCGTGGTGGAGTAGATCGGCATGTACAGGTAATCGAAGCCGAGGCTGAAGCCCGCGTGAATTCGTTCCATGGGTGTCCATGTGGTGATGATGTCCGTCGCTTTACCCACGGTGCCCGCCAGTTCGAAATCGACGATGGTGGGCGCGGCCGGACCGATAAAGCGAAAAGCAAACGTGATCAAGAGCGTGGCGATCAATAGCGGAATGAAAACTCGGGCGCGTCGATCGGGCGGGATGGCTTCCAGTGGGTGACGCATGGCTTAACCTCGCGGCGCAGGGATGGTAAGATTATAGTTCAATCTGCATGGAGCGGATAAACACACATGATTCCTCACGACTATCACTTGCATTCCCATTACTCGTGTGATTCGCAGGCGACGATGGCCGAACAATGCGCCAGCGCCGTGGCGAAAGGCATTCCCGAGATCGGCATTACCGATCATTTCGATCTGCATCCGCTGGATGAGTGTTCCGGCTACTTCAAACTGGCCGGGTGGATGGCGGAGATCGATCGGACGCGGGCCGAATTCGCCGATCGCTTGATCGTGCGCGCCGGGATCGAGCTCGGCGAGCCGCATCTTTTTCAGGCGGAAACGCAGGCCTTATTGGCGCAATACCCGTTTGATTACGCGCTGGGTTCGCTGCACTGGGTCGGCGACGAGATGGTGTTTGATCCCGTGTATTTCGAGCGGCCCGCCGATGAAGCGTATGGCCTGTTTTTCGAGGAGTTGGAGCGCATGACGCGCGTCGGCGGCTTCGATGTGCTGAGCCACTTCGATGTGGTGGTGCGGCGCGGTCTGCCGATCTACGGCGAGTACGAGCCGCGCCGTTATGAAGACGCGATCCGCGCGGTGTTGAAGAATTGCATCAAGCGCGGCATCGCGCTGGACATCAACTCGCAGGGCTTGCGTGCGCGCTGCGGCGTGTTGACGCCGAACGTCGAGGTTTTGAAGTGGTACGCGGAACTGGGCGGCGAGCGTGTGACGCTGGGTTCGGACGCGCACAATCCGCAGGATATCGGCGCGGATCTGGAGGCGGCGTTGGACGCGGCGCGGGCGGCGGGCTTGAAGTATGTGACGCAGTTTGAACGGCGAGAGGCGCGGTTGGTGAGGATTTAGCCGCGCGGCATTAACATCGC
>JAUQXD010000759.1 GCA_030834835.1 Thermoflexales bacterium
GAAGTCAAAGTCATTGCCCTGCAAGAAAACCTTGGCTTTGCGGGCGGCTCGAACGTGGGTATCCGCGCCGCGCAGGGCGACTTCATCATCCTGCTCAACAACGACACCGAAGTCGATGCGTATTGGCTGGAGGAAGTCCTCGCCGCCTTCGAACGCCATCCCGAAGCGGGCAGTGTTGCCTCTAAGATGAAGCTCTTCGATCAACGCGACAAGTTTCACACCACCGGAGACTTCTACCGCATCGATGGGCTACCCGGCAATCGCGGGGTGTGGGAAGTCGATCAGAGGCAGTACGACCGCGAGGAGTACGTCTTCAGCGCGTGCGGCGGCAGCGCCGCCTATCGCCGCTCGATGCTAGATCAGATTGGCTTATTAGATGAAGACTTCTTCTTCTCGTGCGAAGATGTTGATCTGGGTTGGCGCGCGCAGTTGGCGGGCTGGCAGTGCGTGTACGCGCCCAGGGCAGTGATCTACCACAAACTCAAAGCCACGGGCGGCGGCGCAACCGCTTCCTTTTACGACGGGCGCAACTTCCTGTGGCTGATCGCCAAGAACTATCCGGCGTCGTTGTGGAAGATCAATCGGGGCAAGATTGTCCGCAAGCAATGGTCGCTCTTCATCGAAGCCGCTCGCGCGTGGCGCGGACAGGCCGCTCGCGCCCGAATCCGTGGAATGTTAGCAGGCCTCATCGGCCTGCCGAAAATGCTGCGCAAACGCCGTGCCGTCCACGCCCTTCGCCGTGTCGATGACGCCTACCTCCAATCTATCTTGCAGGATGATTGATCGTTAAAATGGCAAACAAAAAATCTCACGCAAAGACGCCAGACAGCAAAGTCTTTTAGTCCTTTGCCTCTTTGCTGCTTTGCGCGAGCCACATTCCTTGTCTACTTGCCTGCTTGTTCCCTGATCTACCAATTACCAATCTACTCATCTCCCAACCTGCTTCGCCACTTCTCAACTTCAATCGCCCCCAACACCAACGCGCTCGCCCCTACACTCGCCAACAAATCCGTCAGCGGCAGCGGCGTCGTGTACATGAAGCCGTGCATGAACGGGAGATAGATCGCGCCCAACTGCGCGATGACGACAGCCGCCGCCATGCCCAGCAACAAGCGATTACTCCGCAAGCCGATTTTGAACAACGACTCGCGGCTCGACCGCATCGCCAGCGCCTGGCCCACCTGCGAGAAACACAGCGTCGTGAAGATCATCGTTTGCCAGTGTACGCTCCCTGACGTCCAATACAACAGGCCAATCGCTAACGCGATCACGCCCGTCAGCGCGCCCACCCACGCGATGTGGCGAATCAGGCCGCCTGCAAAAATGCTGTCCGTCGTGCGCACGGGTTGCCGCTGCATCACGCCTTTTTCCGCCTGTTCAACGCCCAGCCCCAGACCCAACAGACCGTCCGTGAGCAAGTTCAACCACAACAATTGCAGCGGTTGAAGCGCCAGCGGCGTGCCCACCAGCGGCGCGATGAGGGCCACCGAAATCTTGCCGATGTTACCCGCAATGGAGAACTTTACGAACTTGCGGATGTTGTCATAGATGACGCGGCCTTCTTCCACCGCCGACACAATGGTCTTGAAGTTGTCGTCCAGCAGCACCATGTCGGCTGCTTCTTTCGACACGTCCGTGCCAGTGATGCCCATCGCCACGCCGATGTCCGACTTCTTCAACGCAGGCGCATCGTTCACGCCGTCGCCCGTCATCGCCACCACGTGACCTTTGTCTTGCAGCGCTTGCACGATCTTCAACTTGTGTTCCGGCGAGACGCGCGCATACACCGACACGTCTTCGACGACGGCGCGTAAATCATCGGCCGACATCCGTTCGAGTTCCTGCCCCGTCAACACTT
>JAUQXD010000072.1 GCA_030834835.1 Thermoflexales bacterium
GCGATCGTCCCGGCCGCCGGTTCGATCTGAATATCAAATTTACCCGGCTTCAGGCGCGTAAAGCAGTGCGGCTCGCTCTGCCCGTCGGTCATATAGCTCAGCACCAGTTGACCCTGCGCATCCGTCAAATGGAAAATTGCGCCGTCGGCTAAGTCTTCGCCGCCGGCCAGCACACCATCGCCATTCAGATCAGTGAAGGCGCTGACGCACAATTGAGTCTTGCTCACCGCGGCGATCTGGGCCGGGGTCGGCGTGGCCGCGGCCATAGCAGCCGGCGGCAGATCGGTCGGCGCGAGGGCGGTCCCGGCCGGCGTCGGCTGCACCGCACCCGGTTTGCCGCCCGCAATCACCAGCTCTTGCCCGATCATCAAATACGATTCTTTGGTCAGGCCGTTCAGCCGCAGGATGTCCTCCATCGGCACATCGTATTGCAGGGCCAGGCCAAACACCGTATCGCCGCTCTGAACGATGTGAACCAGGGCGCCATCGGGACGCGGCAGTGCGGTGGGGGCGGGGCCAGCCGGCACGTTGGCGACCGGCTGTGGGGCGGGCGCGCCATTGGGCGCGCTATTAGGCGCAGCCGGCGGCGAGAAGGCCGTCGCGCCATCGACCACGACCAGTTCGGCGTCGTCGATGTACACGTCGTTGTGTTTCATGCCCTTATCCGGCATGCTGTGCGTAAAGAGCGTCACTTTATCGGATTGCGCCACGGCTCGTACTTCATAATAGCCCCAGGCGTCGTATGCGTCATGCTCCATGCTCCACACGACGTTGGGACTCCAAGGATCATCGCCGCCGTACGGATCGACGCCGACCTTCATGTGCATGCTGGTCTGCCCCGACGACAAAAACGTCGCCGGGTTGAAGTCGTTCATATCGACGTTGGACGACCAAGCGTGCATGTAGGCGCTGAAGCGCACGGTGCTGCCCGGCGGCACACTGACCGTCTGCAACACGCCGGCCTGATGTGTGCTCCAGAATGTGAAGTACTTCTGGGCGTTTGTGCCCGATCGGACACGCGACGGCCCGATTTGCGTGCCTTTAGAGTCGCGATATTCCGGGTTATGCCAGGCCGTACAACCCTCGGGCGCATCTTCGAAACAGTTGGCCGGGTGATTGCTGTAGTAGTCGGATGAACCGTGATTGTTGTTGGGCGTCAACCACCACGCCTTCCACCCGATCGGCACCTGCACGGTGTTCCACATGACGTACATCGATCGGCCGTTGGGCAGCTTCGCGTCCCAATCCATCTGATCACATGGTATCTGATGCCATGGGAAGCCTTCGCGCAGGCTGCACGGAATGTACAACTGCCCCTCGAAGCCGCCGTCGATCAGCAGGTTCTGGCCCAGCGCCACACTGATCGGGGTGGGCGTCCAGAGCTGCGAAGCCGGCACAGGCGTCAGCGTCGGATAGCGCGCCTGAGCCGTTGCCGCCAGATCGCCGGACAGAGCAATCAGTTCGGCATCGTCCCAGTACACCTCGTTCTTGCGGCGCGTGTCGAAGGGGTTGGCATAGGCAAATATCGTCACCTGCGTCCCTTGCGCGCGGGCATAAGCCGTGAACTGATGCCACGAGTCCAGCGCGTTGAATTCTTCCGACCACTGCACGCGTGAATCGAGCGGATTGGTGCCGCCCTGCGGATCGATGCCGATGCGCATGCGCATTTCCGTGCCATTCACCGAAACATTTTGCGGGTTTTCCGCCTGCGACGACCAGCCCTGGCCGAACATGGTAAACCGCAGATCGGCGTTTTCAGGCACGGTCACCTGCTGATACAGGCCGGCCTGGTATGCCCCAAAAAACTGGAACATGCGCTGGGCGTTGCCGCCGCTGTGAATGCGTTGGTTGCAGGTCGTGCTGCAATTGCTGCTCGGTTCATAGGTGGGCTGCATGTACAGGTAGTCGGGCTGACCGGCCGGCGTGGGAATAAACCACGGCGTCCAGCCGGCGCCGACTTGCGCTTTGGCGTTGGCCTGCACAAAGGCGCCCTCGAAACCGGCGTTGGTCACCAGGTTTTCGCCGGCCTGCGTCAACGGCGCAGCGCTGGTTGGCCACGGCAGCAACCCCAAGCCAACCGCGATAACCAGGCTTAAAGTTAAGAATCGCTTTACAGACATAGCACATCCAACATGGCCGTTCAGGCGGCCCTACTCCGCTTTTGGTTCGTCACTTGCCGATCACAACGCTCAAGTATACCCGATCGGCGCTTTACCCTCATACGCCTGCATTACGGCCCAATTTCGCCCGACGGGCCGCCCAGGAGGATGGCATTGTTGACGACGGCCTGCGCCGAATCGATCACGGTGACACGCTGCGTCGTCGCCCGATCGTACAGGCCCAGCTCGATCAGCAGCTGCGTCCGATCGAGGTGTGGGGCGATCACGAGCGTGCGTTCGTCGACGATCACGTCACCGGGCCGCCACAATCTCATCGGGTAGAAACCGTCCCCGTTATCGCCATCGGCGGTGATCATGACCTGGCCAGCCAACGCCAGGTGTACAAAGAAGGTCTGATCGGCGCTAAGCGTGCCCGTTATACTCCACAATGTCCGCAGCCGCCACTGCGTATCGCTCAACCGCTCGATCGAGTGGCCCAGCAATTGCGCGCCGTTGGCAAAGCGCGCTTCCGGCGCCAACGTCAACGCCACCGGCTCGGCCTGCACGCGCACATAAGCGTAAAACGGCTGCACATCGCGATCGCCGCGCGCCAGCGGTCCGGCAGTGACGCGCACCGCATGCGGCCCGTCGAGCGGTGTCAGCGCCCGCCACCATTCCGCATACGGCCAACGGAAGAAGAGCGTTTTGTCGCCGCGCGGCAGCGCCGCCGGCTGTACGCCATCGGGCACAGACTCAAACGGCCGCTCGACCAGAAAAGCGATGGACGGATAATCCCGCACCAGACGCTCATCAATGGCTACGCGGTAGCCCGCCGCCAACGCCCCGCGCGCCGAGTGAGCCAACGTCACCGCCGCTGATTCAAACGCATACGCCGTGTTGGGATCTGCGGCATAGCGTGTGTAATCGACGATGGTCTGCGCGGTCGAAACCGCCAGCACCCCGACGATCACCACCCAGCTGAGCACGCGCCCGACGCGAATACGAGCCGACACCCACTGCGCCAGCGTATCCAACCCGACTGCGGGAATCACCATCAACACGGGTAAGATGCCCACCGCCCGCAAGAAATGCGGCGTGTCTTCGGCCAGAATCGTCGGCAGCAGCATCACCGCGATCCACAACAGGACAAATACGCCGGGCAACTTATTCGGCAGCGCAACGCGCGTGATGGGTGTGTAGTCCAGAAAATCGGGGAGTGACGGCAGAGCTGTCCGGCGGCGCTGGATCGCGCCGAGGATCAATCGGACGAGGCCAAATACAAAGACGATCGTCACCAGCCAGTCAAACACCGGTCGATACGGCACGTTGTGGCGCGGAATGCGATCGCCTTGCCAGAAGAACATGCCCAGCGCCTTGACCGTATTGCCGATGGCCGTACCCGCCACATCGCCGCCGTTGATGACGGGATTCAAGATCGACACATCGCCGGGGCGGCCCATCACCACGTCCCAATTGGCAACCGCCGTGATGACGAGTGGCGCAACCACGATGCCTGCCGCAACGACAAAGATCAGCGCGCCCGGCCACAGTCGCTTGAAGCGTCGTGCGAATATCAGGCCCAGGCCAAAGAGCACCAACACGACGGGCGTAAAGCGCCCCGCGAGATACGTGTAAAACGATGTGCCGTACAGCGCCCCGGCGATCAACCAGTCGTACCAGCGGCCCGATCGATACGCCCGCACGCCCGCCGCGATCGACAGCGCGATGAACAGCGGCAGCGTCCCGGCACGAAAGCTGATCAGGCTCAGGTGAATGGGCCACAACGTGACGGTCATGAAGGCCGCCGCCAACAGGCCCACTCGGCGATTGAACAACTCGCGCGCCATCCAGTATGTGACGGGAATGGTCATGATACCGATGAGGGCTGACGGCAAGCGCAGCGCATAGATCGTGCGCCCCAGCCAATCGATGCTGAGCGCGGCCAGGTAAATGAAGAACGGTTCGCGGCCGTTGTTGGCGGCAAAATACAGCGGGCGCTCGCCGCCGATCACACGCAAGGCATCCAGGCCGTAATACGCCTCGTCGTGATACAGGCCGGGCGGCCACGCACCCAATTCATATAAACGCAAAACCCCGGCCAAGAGCATCAAGCCTATGACCGGGGCCCATTCTCTCAAGAACTTACGCATGTGTATGTTCGATAATCGGTCGGGCAAAATCCTCAAATTCAAGCACGCACAGGTGCGCGCAAAGTATAACACAGGCAGACGGTGTGTCAAAACACACCATGCTATAATCCTCGCACTATGCGTGTCGTGATGATCTCCAAAGCGCTGGTCGTCGGCGCGTACCATAGTAAGCTCGCCGAACTGGCCGCGC
>JAUQXD010000760.1 GCA_030834835.1 Thermoflexales bacterium
GTATTGATGCTGCGTATCCTCGAAGACTTCTTCGAGATAACTCGGCACGCCCGGTTTGTTCAGCGGATGATCGCCCAACCCCAGCGACAGTTCGTCGTAAGTGATACGCAGTCGCACATTGCCCGGCGGCAGATGAAACCAGATGCATCTGGGCACGTCCTGCGTGTTGTTGAAGTACTGCAAGCCGTTCTTGAAGCCGGCGGTATAGGGCGCATCGGACGGGCATTGATCCTGATCGCGGAAACGAAGCATGAACGTGGGGCCAGGGCGATTGGTCGTGTCGCCGTACCATGTGGTGTACCAATTGCGAATTTGAGTAGTCACATCCCACGAGGTGATCGTATGCTCGCCGCTGCCGTCTTTCTTGGCGGGACCGGCGGTCAGGATTTGCGACGCGCCGCCGATCAACGTGCCGAGCGGGCTGTTGCCCCACGTATACACAGCGGTGTTCGTCAACCGATTGTCATACAACGCGATGTTGTTGCAGCCTGGCTCGTCGGGGCACGCGCCCACGTAGTACAACTCGGTGTGGCGCTTGATCGTTTTGTGTTCCCAATCGGGATTGGAGTTGCTGTAGACGGGCATCGCCGCGGCAGGCAGAATCGGCTCAATATCCAGCGACGCCGAGATCACTTGCACCGGCGCATTGCTCAGCAGCGCGGGCAGGCTGTTGAATTGCACGTAGCCGCGCGTTTGAGTGTTGTACTGGGGCAGATGCGATCCCAATTTGATGTCGCCGGGCGTGTACGCGAAATCGTCCGTGCTGCGCACCCAGGCCAGCCCATCGGCATAGCCCGTGCTGCGATTCACCCGCATCGTCGGATCGAGCACTACGGGATAATGCCGCACCCGATCGGCCCACCACGCGCGCGGCGTCCGCACGCCGATGATCCACGTCGCGGGATCGTCGGTGGCATACACCACGTAATCGCCGGTGACCTCCTGATCGGGAGAGTGCTGCTCGAAGGCGCGCACCCGATCGAAGATGATGGCGATCTCGCCAGAAGCAGCGCGCACCTGCAACGTCTGTGCAGCGCGTATCTGTTTCTCGATCGGTCGATCGTCGGCCCACAGACTGGCGCCCGGCAGCAGTTCGAGTTTCGCGTGCAGTTCCAGATAAGGTTGTGCGGCAGCGAAGGACAGCGGCGCTTCAAGAACCAACGAATGTTCCACGCTGTCCGGCGCACTGCTGATCTCTTCGCTGATTTGCGGGGCGCTCCAACTATCCGCATAATGCAACACGCGATCGTCATCGCGTGTTGCGGCGGACAGGGTGCTTTCGGGCAAGGCCTGTGCCAGCGAGACGAAATCACCGCCGTCATCGCTCAACCCCAATTCCGTCGCTTCCCAGATCACCGCCGTTTCACTGACGGCCGCCGCGAGCCACGCGCGGCGCAGCCCGGCGCGGCTGGTGATCGAGTTGTGCTCGACGATGAAGCTGTCATCGCGCAATCGGAATGTCGGATCGATCGGCTGCCACGCGCCGTGTTCGTCGCGATAGTGCAGCGCCTTAGCCGAGAGGATCGTCGTGAGGGTGTCGGCGTCCACTCGAAAGGTGGCGCTGTGCGCGCTGCGCCGCGCGACGAGCTCTTGATCGACGCCGACATCGTTCGGCAGCGAGCGAGCGTCACGCATTGGTTCAACGGCAGCTTCGGCAACCACGGGTTGAAGCGGCGGCATGGGCGAAGGAACGATCGCCCACACAGCAAACACACTGAGGATCAACGACAGGACGAGCAGAGCGCGGGCAGCACGAGTGGTGGACATCAGACACCTCCCCTGGTGTAACTCATGCGGCGGCTGGCCAGGCCGTCGCCGTGCGCGTCGATGTTGTAGTTATATCACGATCGTGGGGCAAGGCAACATGATGAAGGTCATACGATCACGGCCCAGTCGGCTTCCTGATCCTGGTCGCCGCTTCGGTGGCCGTCACCTTTCTGGCGATCGACGCCCAGACCGATGGTGCCCGCGTGATCAACCTGGCCGGCCGTCAACGCATGTTGACGCAGCAGCTAACGTGGCTGGCTCTCTCCCAACCCGATAGTCCCCGGCTGGCC
>JAUQXD010000761.1 GCA_030834835.1 Thermoflexales bacterium
GACTATCATTTGATTGGCACGCCGGCCATTCACAGCGCACTGGCCTTTCTCTTGGAGCATCTGCCCGAGAATCTGCACGTCGTCATCGGCAGCCGTGCCGATCCGCCGCTGCCCCTGGCTCGTCTGCGCGCGCGAGGCCAACTGCTTGAGCTGCGCGCTGCCGATCTCCGCTTCTCAGGGACTGAAACAGCGTTGTTCTTGAATGAAGTGATGCGGCTCGATCTAGCGCCACAGCTGATCGGGGCACTGGAGGATCGCACGGAGGGGTGGGTTGCCGGGTTACAATTGGCCGCGCTATCGTTGGCCGGTCGTGCGGACAAAGCAGGCTTCATCGCCGCTTTCGCCGGCAGCCATCGCTATCTCGTCGAATACCTGCTTGAGGAAGTTGTCAGTCGCCAATCGGCAGAGGTGCAAGCGTTTCTTCAATTCACATCCATTCTCGATCGTTTGTGTGGCCCTCTCTGTGATGCCGTTGTGAAGGATGAATCAGAATCCCCTCCGTACATCCAGCGTTCCTCATCCTCCATCCTTGATCAGCTGGAACGGACGAACTTGTTTGTCATCCCGCTGGATGACGAAGGTGGCTGGTATCGCTATCACCATCTTTTTCGCGACTTCCTGCGCAACCAGCTGGACAAGACCCGGCCGGAACGTGTGGCCGGGCTGCATCGATCGGCCAGTGAGTGGTTCGCCGCCCAAGGCTTCTGGCGTGAGGCGGTCCAGCATGCGTTTCAGACGGCCGATTGGACCTATGCCGCGGCGGTGGTCGAGCAGCACAGCTTCACCATGATCGTTCATAGTGAAATCTCGACGATCTACGAATGGTGTTCGGCTTTCCCCGAAGAGGTGATGCAGCAGCATCCGATGCTGTGCCTCCTGCCGGGTCTGGCGCTGGCTTATCGTTTTCAACGACAGAACCAGGCCAGGGTCGAAGCGCGCTTGAGGCAGACCGAACAGTTGATTGCCACGATGGAAGACAGGGAGGCCGCCCACGGGATCGTCGAGATGGCGGCTGTCGTCCGCACCTTCCTGGCCATGGCTCCCGATCCACAGGCTGACCCTCAGAAGCTGCGCAGTCTCGCCCGGGTCATGCTGGATTACTATCCTGAGGGCCATCCCGGCCAGTTTAGTGGGCTGCTCCTCACCGGCTATGCCGATCTAGCCGTTCACGACGCGCCGGCCGCCGCTCAATCTTTTGAAACAGCCCGGCAAATCGCCCGGCAAGAGCATTTGTTTTTTGGGGTGATAGAGTCAACTTTCCATCTGGCGCGCCTCACGCACAGTCAGGGGCAGCTGCTCCGCGCCGTGGAGATTTGCCAGCAGGGACAAGCCGACATTGCCTCTCTGCTGCCCCACCCTGAACAAGAACTGCCCGCACTCGGCTGCCTGGACATTGCGCTGGGCTGTGTACTTCTGGAGCAGGATCAGCTGAACGAGGCGGAAGAACACCTCCTTCGTGGTCTCGATCTGATGGGCTGGGGCATGAATCCCTATTACGTGTTTACGGCGTGTGTGGCTTTGTTTCGCCTGCGTGAGATCCAAGACCGCCCGACCGAGGCGATGGAGTATCTCACACGCCTGGAAGAAGCGTGGCCTGACATTGTTTTCTGCACCCGTGGCCTGCGGGTCACGCAGGCGTTGCGAATGACGCCAGAAGATCCAACTGCACTGGCGGAAGCAGCGAGCTGGTGCCAGGATTTCTCGCCATCAATGGGCGAGGATATTTCGTTACCCGGCATGGGACCTTTCGGGGCCGCCGAGGTTTACTACCTGACCTATCTGGCCTGGGTTCGTGCCCGGATTGCGATCGGCAAAGCGCAGGCGGTATGGTCTTATCTTGAGCGACAACTTGATCTAGCCCAGACTCATGGCCTGACGAACCGCGTGATTGAACTCTCTTTGCTTGAGGCTCAGGCCGCACGAGCGGAAAACGACCTCGATCGGGCGTGGGCGGCGCTCGATCGGGCGCTGGCAGCGGCGCGACCCGAAAGTTATTTACGCATCTTCGATCAGGGGATCGCTCTCACCCGATTGCTCGTCGAAGCGGCCGATCACGACATCGCGCCCGGGAAATCCCGCGATTACATCGGGCAAATACTGGCCGTCGTCGGTGCGCCGAAGAGCCTTGAGCGTGGACAAGTGGGTGATGCTATCCTGTCGAGCTTAGCGGGTCGCTCCTCACAGGCAATCGAGTTAGAGTCTGTTGAACGCCTCAGTGAACGCGAGATTGAAGTGCTGCGCCTCATGGCTCGAGGGGCTTCAAACCATGAGATCGCAGAGAAACTCGTGATCACGGTCGGAACGGTCAAGAGCCATATCAACCATATTCTCGGGAAGCTGGAAGCCCATAACCGGACCGAAGCCGTTGCCCGAGCGCGAGAGTTGGGCTTGCTCGGAATCTAACCCAAAATCTGACTTTAGATAGATGACGCCCAACCGGCTTACGGTTATGCTGAACTTAGCATGATCGCAAGCCGGTTTGCTTGTGGCATGACATGAATCGCATGTTCGCAAGAGAGACTGAGACAATAATGCTGGATTATGCGCGTCAACGTGCAATAGAAGCGCTGGGGACGCCTCGAATAGCGGTGTTAGTGACGACCGGGCCGGCGGGTGTGCAGGCCAACGAATTTCGCT
>JAUQXD010000762.1 GCA_030834835.1 Thermoflexales bacterium
TCTTTCGACGCAATCGTGACGTTGCCCTTCAAGGCATCGGCCCGCATGTCCAACCCCAATCGCTGGATGACCTGCGCCGCGAAGTTCTCGCTGTTGATATAGGCCACAAAGCCGCGCAAAATTTGCTTGGTTGCCAGCAGCGTGCCATTGTCGATGCGGGCGGGCTGCACGTAGACTTGAATGGTGCTCTTGTAGGTCACGGTCTGGAGTTGACTGAAGCCAAACGCTGCCCCGGCGGTCAATGCTGCCCGCAGCAAAATGATCCAGCCGCGTTTGCGCAGAATGCGCACGTAATCTCTTAGTTCCATATTTTCCCTTCCGTTCGCCATTCTACCACGGGAACAGGATCAGTAAATTGGTCAATTGGGAATTGGTAGATTAGTCAATCAACCCAGCTGCGCCTGATCTACTATTTACGAATCTACCAATTGACCAATCTACTTCACTTCGGTATTTCGCCGACGATGTCAAAACCAAGCGCTTCGAGCTCGCTGCGTTCGCGGACGCGCGGATCGAAGTAATGGATGATGAAGGCCAGGGCGACGCCAAACGCTAAACCTAACGCAATGCGGATGGGAATATCCAACCGATTGCGCAGCGACGGCGGCGCGGCCCCGATCGAGACACTGTCGAGCGCGGTGACGGTGGCGCCATCACCGTTCTGCGGGAAGACCTGACTGTTGCGCGTTTGCAGCACCCTAATCGCCGAAGTGCCGATCGCCGTGAGTTTGGCCGCATCGCCGCCGTTGAGATAGAGCACAACGATGCTGCGCAGATGATCGGACGTGATCGAACCGGCGACTTCGGCAGCGGTGATACTTGCGCCCGCATCATCGGCCACGGCCTGGGCAAAATCGCCGGTCTTGGCCCAATCGCTGAGGCCGCCCGCGATGTACTCCGAGGCCAGCCACGCCGGATATTTGCGATCGTACAACGAGGCCAGGTTCGCTTCGGGCGGATAGCCCACCGCGAAGCGCAGCGTCGTCGCGTAAGCGGTGGCGGGCGCTTGATACGTAAACACGGTGATAAAAGCCACTAGCACCGGCGGCACGAGCACCAACCACCAGCGGCGCAACAGTATTTTCAAGATGAGGCGTAGTTCCATGATCGTTCCTAATTCGTACTGCGTAATGGCCGATTCACGCAGTATGTATTACGGATTACGCATTACGTGCTGCGTGTCGGCAAATTCAGCATACTTGTTGTTAATGAACTGCGTCAACTTCTGCTGAAAGACCTCGGTGCTGAAACTCTCGGCATTGGCGCGGATGACGGCGGGATCGAAGTCGATGCGGTTGAAACGTCGCACCGCATCGATCAATGACTCGACGGTGATGTCGTTGAAGAACACGCCCGTTTGCCCGTCGATGACGGTGTCCAGCGCGCCGCCTGCGCCGTAGGCGATGACGGGCCGGCCGCTGGCCTGCGCTTCTACCGGCGCAATACCAAAGTCTTCGTGACCGGGAAAAATGAAACCGCGCGCACGGGCGATGAGATCGGGCAGATCGGCCTCCGGCACGCGGCCCAGAAATTGCACGTTGGGCTTCGCCAGTTTCTCCAATCGGGCTTGATCACGGCCGCTGCCTGCGATCACCAGCGGCAGACCGAGTTCGTTGAAGGCTTGAATCGCCAGATCGATGCGCTTGTACGGGATCAACCGCGACACGATCAGATAGTAGTCGCCGACCCTGGACTGCGGCTTATAGCGCCGGATGTCGACGGGCGGGTGAATCACGATCGAGTCGCGGTGATAGTAGCGGGTGATGCGGTCTTGAATCTCGCGGCTGATGGCGATGAAATAATCGACTTGCTGCGCGGCCTTGAAGTCCCATTTTTTCAGCGCTGTGATCAGCGGCCGCATGGCCAGGCGCGCGGCGCGGCCCAGCCCTTCACCGCTGGCGTAGTCGTCGAAGTTCCACACGTAGCGCGTGGGCGCCAGGCAGTAGCAAATGTGCAGCGCCGCTCGCCGCCGGGTACGCGTGCCCACGCCGTGACAGAAACCGCTCTTATTGCTGAGAACTACGTCGTAGCGGCTGAGGTTGACCGACATCCAGGCCGACGGATACAGCGCGAAGTAGGGCTGATGATGCTGATAAATGCCGGGCGCATGATTCAGCCAGGTCGGGTGAATGTCCCACTTCAAATACTGCGGCGGCATCTCGTCGCGCCAGTAGATGCTGGTGTAGATGGGCGCGCGCGGATACAGCTGCACCAGTGTTTCCAGTACGGCTTCGGCGCCGCCCAGTTGATTGAGCCAATCGTGAACGAGAGCAAGTTCCATAGCTGCTGCGTAATTCGTACTGCGTAAGGTTACAATAGCCGATCGGCGATGAGAGCACTGATCGGCTTGAATGTTTTTCGATGAATCTCGCACGGCCCGATCGATTGTAACGCGAGTTGGTGAATTCGTGTGCCGTATCCCTTGTGGCGGGCGAAAGCGTAATGCGGATACTGCGCGTCGAGTTCGACCATCAGCCGGTCGCGCGTGACTTTGGCGATGATGGAGGCGGCGGCGACCGACAGCGAAATCGAGTCGGCGAAGAAAAAGACCGACTGCGGCAAATTGACTGCGGGCAAACGCACCGCGTCGATGATCAACGCATCGGGCTGCGGCGATAACGCACCGATGGCGCGCGACATGGCCAATCGAGTGGCCGGTACAATCCCGATCGAATCGATCTCTTCCACCGAGCCGTGTCCCACGCCAAAGGCGCAGCAATTGTCCACAATGAGTTGGTACAAGGCATCGCGTTGGCGAGGCGAGAGTTGTTTGGAATCGTTGACGCCGGTCAGTGATTCGAGGTGCTTTTCATCGAGGATGACAGCGGCGGCGACGACCGGTCCCGCCCATGCGCCGCGCCCGGCCTCGTCGATACCGGC
>JAUQXD010000763.1 GCA_030834835.1 Thermoflexales bacterium
GCTGCCCGATGGTATTTCCATTTTCAATTGCCGGGTCAGCTCACCGCAGATTTCAAAGATGGAGTTTTCGCCGTGTCCCAGGACAATGAGTTCAGCCGGGGCAAAGCGCAGAATCTGGCGGCATAATTCGCTGCCGATCGATCCGCCGCCGCCCGTCACCATGACCCGTCGGCCAACCAGCAGTTGGCGCACCGCGTCGATGTCGGTCTGCACTGGCTCGCGGCGCAGCAGGTCTTCAATCTGCACATTTCGCAGCTGATTGACGCTGACCGCGCCTGACAACACTTCATAGATGCCAGGCATAATCTGCGCCTTGACGTTGGCCTGTTCGCAGATGTGCACAATCTCCCGAATCTCTTTGCCGGGCGCAGTTGGCATGGCGATGATGACCAGCTGCACGCGATAGGTCTTGACGAGTTCAGGGATGGAGCGGCGATTGCCCAGCACCGGCACACCCATAATGCGCGCCGAGCGCTTGCGGGGATCGTCGTCCACATACCCGACGACCTCCATGCCGAGCGCCGGATTGCGCTGCAACTCCCGCACGATCATGGTGCCGGCATCGCCCGCCCCCATGACCAGCACCAGCCGCGTGGGCCGCGTGGTTCGATCGGTCTGGTAGCCGGTTCGCCGGCGCGAATACTGCGCGTACAGACGCAGCGCGAAGCGCGGGCTGGCGGTGGCCGCAATCGCGATCGGAAAGAAAATGAAGGGAATCGAGCGGGGCAGCGACAGGGATCCGGGCGGCGTCAGACTCAGCACAATCAGGCTGATCGCGCCGATAATGGCGGCGCCCATCGCTACGGCCGAACCCAGCAGCAACATCTCTTCAACCGAGGCATACAGCCAGTAACGCGCATAGATGCCAAAAGCATAAAAAATCGCGGGAATTACCAGGACCGCCAGCGCCGTAAAGAACAGGAGGCCGGAACCCATCTGTATCAGGCTCAGACTTTCCAACCGCAGCACGTAGCTCAAATACACCGCGACCGTGAGCAGCGCCACATCCAGGAAGAAGAAATACCGATTGCGAACTTGCCCCATCATTGAATCGTAGTCCTCAGGTCAGCCACCCATCCCAACGGGCTTTCAACCCGGCCGCCCGGCGCGTGTCACCCGCGTGCCACTGACGGTGATCATACATCGTCGCCCCCGGCTGTAAATGCGAACTTACCGCCCGTAACCCGGCCCGCCTTTCGACAACGAAACATCGCCCCGGTGGACAAAGGCGATGTCTCATTCAGTGGACGTCGGTCGTCGCTTATTGAACCGCAATGTAAGCAGTGGCAACCCAGCCTTCACGGCCCTGCGGATCGCGCACTTTCTGCCAGGTAATGCCGTCATCGGTCGTGACTTGCGGCTCGGTAATCAGATCCAGCACCGTGCCGTCTTTCAAAAAATCGATCTCTTGCCCGTTGGGCGTTTGCCGCAGGCGCAAACCTGGCTCACCAGCATTCACCACGATGGCGCGCTGTGGCGGCGTGGTGGGCGTGGCGGTCGGCAGCAGCGTTGCCACTAACACTTCGCGCGTCGCCGGTAGAATGGTCATCGTGGGTCGCGGGGTGCGCGTCGGCGTAACGGTCGGCGACACACCGATCACGCTGCCGGCCGCGCCGCCGCCCACGATATTCACGAAGATCAATGCGATGGCAATCGCTCCCAGCGTCAGGGCGGACATGCGCGAGCGCTTGGCCCGATCAATCGCCACCTGCCGCTCGGTATTGAACAGCGCGCCACGCCCGGCCCGCGCCGCCGTTTCGCTCGTCCAGAGCATAAACGCGGCCGCAATCCCGGCGACGATGCCCGCAATCAGTGCAATGGGTGCAACAACGTCCAATGTGACAACTCCCGGTTTCAACCTGCGCTACAGGGCACAAGTTTAACTGCATTGGCAGAAAATGTCCATCGAAGTCCTGCGTATTTGACAATCTTCCACGCAGTTCTAACGGGACGTGCGCTTGGCCGCGATCCACAGGCCATCCAACTCCGCGTCGCTTAATTCGCCCAATGCGCGGTTGTGTTCGCGGGCTTGCCGCTCCACTTCGCGGAATCGCCGGCTGAATTTGGCTGTGGCCGAGCGCAACGCCGTCTCTGGATCGATCTTCAGCCAGCGGGCCAGATTAGCGATCGAGAACAGCACATCGCCCAGTTCATCTTCCCGCTCGGTCTCATTCTCAACCGATTGCAACTCGTGAATCTCCTCGGCCACCTTGTCGATCACACCGTCGATGGATCGCCAGTCGAAATTGGCGTGTGCGGCCTTGCCGCCGATCGCTTCTGCTTCCGCCAGCGCGGGCAAACCCCGCGGCACGCCATCTAACGCCGATTGACGTTTCTCGGCTTTACCATTCTCGATGGCTTCTTCTTGCTTGATGGTCTGCCAGTTGCGCTTCACGTCTTCCGAGTCATTGACGATCACTTCGCCAAAGACGTGCGGATGCCGTCGCTTCAACTTCGCGTCGATGTGGGCGATCACTTCCGGCATGCGGAACTCTTCATTATCCACGGCAATCTGCGCGTGCAGCACAATCTGGAGCAACAAGTCACCCAGTTCTTCACACAATGCCTCAGGATCATCGGCATCGAGCGCTTCCAAAACTTCGTAAGTTTCTTCGAGCAAATACTTGCGCAGCGATTGATGCGTCTGTTCACGATCCCACGGGCAGCCCTCGGGGGCGCGTAGATGCGCGATCGTTTCCTGAAAGGCACTAAATCCGCCGATGGCCGGCAGCGCGGGCACATACAGTGTAGTCAGATGCGCCAGATCATCCCGCCGATCGATCTCGGCCAGTGGCAGCCAGATGACTTGCTCGTAAGTTGTGCCCACCGCATTTAAGAGCGCCACTTCATGATCGGGCGCATATTGATTCAGCAGCGTCAACTTCACGTCGCTCGCCACAGCCCGATTGTAGACTTGCGCCAGCAGCGCCGGTCGATCCGGATCGAGCGTGGGATGATGCCTGGCGGCGATGTCCAGCGCATCCGCGATCTGCAAGCCGTCCAGCGCGTCCAATTGCAGCGCCGTCAACGCCGGCTCGACAAAACTCAGTCCGGCGATCACTTCGGTAGCAAGCCCCTGCTCTTTCGCGCGGCGTAGAATATCCGTCACCGTCGATTCGCCCACCAGCGGATGGCCGGGCACGCAGTAGATCACATCGCCCGCCTCGCCCAGGCGCAAGACTTCATCTGCCACCTGCGCGTACACTTCAGCGAAGTTGATCGTCTGCTCATAGATCGCATCGAAGCTCTTCACGGTCACAGACGGCGGCAGCCCCTCCAGTGTCGGATGGCGCGCCGTCCGCACGTAGATCTCGTTCGCATTGCTCAATGTATCCCATGCGCACCGCGTCAACATCGTCGGATCGCCGGGGCCGAGACCAACAATCGTAATCGTCATATCAATCTCTTTTGAAATCGCAGTGGATGTGAGGCAATTATACCCGCCTCCGAACTCGCCTTGCCACTACGTCACTATCGCACTACTGAACTATCAAACGAACAAACTAAAAAGGGGTAAGGCCAGTAACGACCCTACCCCCAATACTGACGCGGACGAGCCGAATCAGCAATCAATCGCCAACCAACAACACTCGCTTTAGCGCTTGGTGTACTGCGGCGCCTTGCGGGCACGCTTGAGACCAGGCTTCTTGCGTTCCTTGGCGCGCGCATCGCGCGTCAGGAAACCGGCCTTGCGCAGCACAGCCTTCAATTCCGGATCAGAGATGATCAGCGCGCGGGCTACGCCCATTGCCACGGCATCGGCCTGGCCGGTCGAGCCGCCCCCCATCACCTTGACTGTCACGTCAAAGCGCGCTTCCGCGCCCACCAGCTTGAGCGGCGTCTGCAGATTCAGCACGTCGGTCTCGCGGCCAAAGTATTCGGTCGCGGGCTTCTCGTTCACCGTAATCGTACCGGTACCGCCGGTGTGCAACCGCACTCGCGCCGTCGAGGTCTTGCGTCGTCCAATGCCTTCGTAGTATTGACCCATTGCTTGCTCCTAAAGTTCCAACTTCTTCGGTTGCTGCGCCTCGTGCGGATGCTCCGGCCCGGCGTAGACCTTGAGCTTCTTGAACATCTGGCGGCCCAGGCGATTGTGCGGCAGCATGCCCTTGATCGCCGCAATCAACACGCGCTCGGGGTGCACCGCCAGCTGGCCGCGCAGGTTAATCGACTTCATGCCGCCCGCGTAACCCGAGAAGTGATAATACATTTTATCTTCGGCGCGCTTGCCGGTCACCGCCACTTTCTCGGCGTTGACGATCACTACGAAGTCGCCCAAATCCATGTGCGGCGTAAATGTCGGCTTGTGCTTGCCGCGCAGAATCGCCGCCACGTGCGACGACAACCGGCCTAACGTCTGCCCGGCCGCATCGACCA
>JAUQXD010000764.1 GCA_030834835.1 Thermoflexales bacterium
GACGCCATGACCTATACCGTAATCTCAATCCGATTGCCGTCGGGATCGAGCACCACGCTTTCGTAGTAGCCGTCGCCGGTGGTGCGCGGACCGTCCAGCACGCGATAGCCATCGGTACGCAGGCGGGCTGTTAAGGCGTCCACCTGTTCGATCGAGCCGACCGACAACGCCAGATGAATGTACCCTGTGAACTGCGCCTCAAGGTCGTTCTTCGCGAGTGGCACAGTCGGCATCCGCATGATTTCCAATCGCGGGCCAGTGGCAAACGACAGGAAGAATGATTCAAATTGATGCGCCAGGTTCACGTACTTTGCGCCGGCTGTCGCCTGAAAGTACTTCTCATAGAAGGTTTTCAACCGTTCGAGATCGTGTGTCCAGATGGCAAAGTGCTCGATATGCATTCACTGTTCCTGTTCCAACTTGCGGCGCGCCCGGTTGGCTCGCCACGCCGCGATGGCGTCTTGCCGCGTCCGATCGGGATGGCGCTTGAAGAAGTCCCGCATGTATCGATTATATTCGAACTGAGGCGCGATGTCAGTCTCGACATGGGGCGCGGCTTGATCGGCTTGCCACGCCTCGATGGCGGCCTGCAACGTCTGGCCCGCGCCCTGCCGGATGAAGTCGCGCATGACGCCGTTGAAATGAAAGCGCGGCCCGATCTCTTGTAGAAAGAATGCGCGCAACCGCTCGCTGCAACGCCAATTTAAACCGATGACCGTATCGCGTGTCAACATCTCGGGCAAAGGAGCGCTGGAAGCCCGGCGCGTTGTCGGCGCGGTCGCTGACCGCTCGCCTGTGTTGAGAAACAGCGCAATGCGCTCCGCCAGCTCAGTCTTCGAGCCGCTCGTCGACAGTCCCTGTTCGCGGCAGAAAGCCAGCAATTCAGCCTTGAGCCAATAGAAATTGCGGAAGTCATCGGCAGCAAGCTGGGGCGTAAGCGGTGGCCGGGTCATGAGCGGGCCAATCGTCGAAACAACACACCCATCAACAGCGTCGCTACCGTCACCGCGCCACCCATCCCAAAGGTGATGAACAGGAACACACCCAGTGAAAATTCGTAAATGTAACTGAGGCCGCCCAATAAGCAGCACAGCCCGTTGATGATCAACGCCGCTTTGATCGATTTTTCCAGGCGACCGCCCGTAAAAATCGGCGCGGCGAACAGCGACGCCAACCCCAGAAACAGCGACCAGCCCAGCATGTTCAGGCCCGTCATCGCCGACATCGGATTGGCTTGCAACACCTGCTCCAACCCCGTCAACTGGCCATGCAGCACACTCTGTCGCACGACGCTCAGCTGCACGAAGTAGTTGATGCCGATCAGAATTGCGAAGGCTAATCCGAAGCCGGTGCTGATGCGCGTCAGAATCTTCTGCGCGTCACGGGCATGCTCGTGCAGTGCGCTCAACAGCACCACAAACAACGGCCCAAAGATCAGCATCAGGTACATGGCTGCGTCTCTGAAGAACGAGCTGTGCGTCGCTGTGTACGCGGCGTAGTCGGCCAGCGTGGTCCACACGAAGATCGGCGGCGACATCAGAATCGCGACGAAGCACGCCGTATACAACACGAAGTCCGCGGCGATCAAAAACGCCGACCACATGCCCAGGCGCAGCGCCAGACGATTCATGCTTGCCCCTTATCGTCGAGGATCGCCTGCACACGCCCGATCTGTCCGTCTTCCAAACGCACTTTGATGCCGTGCGGATGCTGCGCCGACGACGTGAGAATGTCCTTCACGATGCCGATCGTGCGTTTGCCCGAGCGTTGATCTTTCTTCAACACGATCTCCACTTTCAGGCCGGGCCGAATGTCCTTGCGATTTTGTCCGCTCATGGCAGCCAGTCTACTTTCCGCGCTCGATAGAAGTTCACGCCCAACGCAGTTAAGCGCGCGCTGCGAGGGTGGGTCATGCTGGATTAGCCGCCTCATAAACCGATC
>JAUQXD010000073.1 GCA_030834835.1 Thermoflexales bacterium
ATGTACCGCAAGATCGCGGGCATGACGGGCACGGCTAAAACCGAAGAAGAAGAGTTTCAGAAGATTTACAACCTGGAAGTGGCGGTGATTCCCACGCACCGGCCGATGATCCGTGAAGACACGACCGATGTGATCTTCAAAACGGAGGCCGCCAAGTTCCGATCGGTGGTGGATGAGATCGTGGAGATGCACGAGGCCGGCCGCCCCGTGTTAATCGGTACGGTGGCGATCGAGACCAGCGAGATGCTGGCGGGCATGTTGAAGCGGCGCGGCATTCCGCACAACGTGTTGAACGCGAAAGAGCACGAGAAGGAAGCAATCTTCATCGCGCAGGCTGGACGACCTAAGGCCGTCACCGTCGCCACCAATATGGCCGGGCGCGGCGTCGACATTTTGCTGGGCGGCAATCCCGAAGGCCTGGCGCGCGACATCCTGCGCAAGAAGGGCATCGATCTGGCGGAAGCCTCGCCCGAAGCCTGGCAGGCGGCGCTGGACGAAGCGCAATCGCAGATCGTGATCGATCGGGAAAAAGTGCTGGCGTTGGGCGGCCTGCACATCGTGGGCACTGAGCGGCACGAAGCCCGCCGCATCGATAATCAGTTGCGCGGCCGCGCGGGCCGCCAGGGCGATCCCGGTTCCAGCCGTTTCTTCGTCTCACTGGAAGACGAATTGATGAGGCGCTTCGGCGGCGACCGCATCAAGGGCGTGATGGACTGGGCCAAGATGGACGAGGATCAGCCGCTGGAGCATTCGCTGCTGAGCCGCTCCATCGAGCAAGCCCAGGTGCGGGTGGAAGGCTACAACTTTGACATCCGCAAGCACGTGCTGGAATACGACGACGTGGTCAACACGCAGCGCAACGTCATTTATGCGCAGCGGCGCAAGATTCTGAGCGAGAAGAATTTGAAGCCTATCATCATGGACATGATCTATGATGAGGTTCACGGCCTGGTGGTGCAGCACACTGGCGGCAAACTGGACGAATATGATCTGAGCGGCCTGATGATCGCGGCGCGCGGCCTGATTCCGCTACCCGCGACGCTGACGCCGGACGATTGGCGCGACCAAAAGCCGGAAGAAATTGAAGAGCAGCTGGTCGAGTTTGCCGAGAAAGCGTACGAAGCCAAAGTACATCAGTTGGGCGAGTTGATGCCGCAGGCCGAACGCATCACGTTGCTGCGAGCGGTAGACAATCTGTGGGTGCGGCATTTGACTGATCTGGATGCGCTGCGCGAAGGCATCGGGCTGCGTGCCTTTGGCCAGCAGAATCCGCTGATTTCCTACAAGAAAGAAGCCGCCGATACGTATGATATGATGCTGGAGTCGATTCGCAGCCAGGTGGCGCGCGACATCTATCGAGTGCAGCCGGCGCAATCGGCGCCGGCACCCGCCCAGCGCCGGCTCAGCGTGAGCGGAGCGTCCAGCAGTGGCAGCAGCAAGGGCCGCACCCCGGTTCGCACCATCGCGTCCGACACGATCGGGCGCAACGATCCGTGCCCGTGCGGCAGCGGCAAGAAGTACAAGCAGTGTCATGGCGCGCCGGGCGCCGGGCCATTGCCAGGCAGGCAATCGGGGGCAGCGGCGCCGGCTACGCCTACAAAGCAGCGAAAATGAGCGAACCTGAGCCTGAGAATTTCCAGGAATGGAATCCGCCAATTGTGCGTCATCGATCAGCGCTGCCGGGCGGCGGGGCTGACCTGGCCCGGCGCCTGATGGACGATATGGATCCCGAAGTCCTGGAATTTCTTAAGACGGCCGTGAACACGTTTATCAAGTGGGATCTGGTCATCTTCTTTTACGAGAATCCCAACACCAATGATACGGCCGACAACATCGCGCGCTATATCGGGCGTGATGCCAGCGTTATCATCGGTGAGCTGGATGAGCTGGCGGAAGTCGGAGTCTTGCAGCACCAGCTAACGGGCAACCTGCTGGTTTATTCGCTCACCACCGATCCACAGGTGCTGGAGCGCATCAAGCACTTCGTCTCGGCCAGCGACGATCGGCAGTTCCGCGTGAAGGCGATCTATCATCTCATTCGAGGCATGCGCTAAGAGCAGCGGTAAGTTGGCAACTTGCCCCACCGGCTGGAGTATCCTATGATCGAACGTGTGCGAACTGGTATCGCCGGCCTCGACGAAATGCTGAATGGCGGTTTCATGCCGCAATCGGCCAACTTGATCGAGGGCGCGCCGGGCACGGGCAAGAGCACGCTGGGGATGCAGTTCATTTACAACGGCATCACGCGCTTCAATCAGCCCGGCCTGATCCTGACGTTTGAAGAGTTTGCCCAGCAGTACTACGCCGACGCCGAATCGTTTGGCTGGGATCTGCGGGCGCTGGAGAAAGCCGGCCAGCTGCGCGTGATCATGACCAGCCCGGAAGTCAGCTATGCGGATCTGGAACGAGTGGATGGCCGCATTCAGGCGACGATCGGGGAAATTGGCGCGACGCGTATTCTGGTGGACAGCCTGTCCCATTTCGATCGGCTGAGCGACGATCCGGTGGCCCGGCGCGGCATCCTGTACAGTTTCATCAACTCGCTCAAGCGTGAAGGGCTGACCAGTCTGTTGACGCGCGAAAGCCCGGCGTTGATCGGCGAGATTGAAGGCCCTGAAGAAGATGTGGCCTTTGTGGCCGACTCTTATATTCTGCTGCGCTATGTCGAGATTGAGAGCGCCATCCGCAAAGCGCTGCTGGTTTTGAAGCTGCGGGGCAGCGATCACGCCAAAGACATCCGCCAGTTTGAAATCACCCGCAGCGGCATCGAGGTCCAATCCCGGTTCGAGGGTCGCGAAGGCATCATGAGTGGCAGCCCGCGCCGCATGGCCGAATCGTTTTTGGAAGCGTTTGTCAAACCGGGCCGTTAAGCGATGTGGGCATGAATCTCCTGCTGGCAGGGCTTACACTTTATATCTGGGGCGGGGTGGGTGTGCTGATCGTCCTGCTTAACCGGATAGCGCGTTTTTATCAGATCACTTCGGGCCGCCGCTCGTATTACCAGCTGTTCTGGGCGCCGTTCGTCTGCATCAGCCTGGGCGCGCTGCGTTATGCCACGCAGGGGCTGCTGGCGGGCGAGGTCCTGGGCGACGGGTTGATGTTGATCGGCGGCGTGCTGCTTATCGGCCTGGGCTATTATCTGCTGACACTCATGACCGGAAGTCGATCGTAATTATGCTCACCGGCCCGTCGCTCGCCTTCAGTCTAATCGGTGTCATCTATCTGGTGTATATCTTCAGCGTGCTCAGTCGCAAACTGGGCAGCGTGACGAAGATGCGGCCCTTCTATCGCGGCTTCTACGTGGCGATTGGCCTGATCGGTCTGGCGCTCGTGTCGAGCTGGTTGTTGCTTACGGCGCGTATCACGCCCGATTTGCTGCCGGTCGCCTGGCGCGATGAAACCCTGTATCTGGTCGTCTTCAACGCGACGCTGGCCGTGGCGGTTACGCTGAGTCTGGTACTGGCGTGGCGTTACTGGGGGTGGTTGTTTAAGGAACGCGGCCGATGACAGACAGCAGGCCAGCCTCAAAGCGCGTCCCCCCATCACCGGCCACTAAGGCGCCGCGCACTCCCGCGCCGCCGCTCGATCTGGATGCCCTGCTGTTTGCCCATGCCGGACCGGCGCTGGTCCTCGATCGGTCCGGCTGCATCCTCAAGGCCAATTTACCGGCGATTCAACTCCTGTCAGGCTCGACTGACACTGAACTGGCGCACCGCGATTTCAACGCCTTTCTGGAACCCTACTCCCAGACGCGCTGGCAGGATTTGCTCAATCGGCTGGTCGGCGATCACGTTGAGGTGATCGGCACGCTCGATCTGATCGATCCGGCTGAGACCGACAACCACCAACTGGATGCCTGTCGAGTTGAGTTTGCAGGCCGGCCCATCATTCGCAGCCGCCGCGTGGTCGCCGTGCAGGCCGTGTTGCGCGTGGTCCAGCCGCGTGAGCCGCACCCGGTCGAGCAGCGGCAGCAGCGTCTGGCTGAAGCGCTGCGCCAGGTGGCTTTGGTCCTCAACTCCACACTCGATCTGGCGACCGTGCTGGAATTGATCGTCGGCCAGGTGAAATCGGTGGTGCCCTATGACAGCGTCTCCGTGCTGTTGAATGAAGCCGGCCGGTACGATCTGGTTGTGGCGCACGGATACCCTGTCGATAAGGATCATCTGCGCGAGGTCGATCATCGCAGCCTGCCAACGACTCAACAGCTATTGGCTCAACGCACCCCGATAGTGATTGCCGACACACAGCGTGATCCGCGCTGGCGCTCGCTCCAGGTCCCCGATCCCATTCGCTCCTGGCTGGGCGTGCCGCTGCTGAATAAAGCCAAAGATCAGGTGTTGGGCATCCTGGGGATCGATCACCATCGGCCCGATGCGTATACCGATGAAGACGCCCGCGCGGCCTTCATATTTGCTGATCAGGCTGCGGTCGCGATCGAGAACGCCCGCCTGTACGCCGAGTCGCAGCGCCGCGCCGATCATATGGCCATCCTCAACAGCGTGTCGGCTACGGTCAGCCAATCGCTCGATCTGGAAGCAACGTTGTGGGCGGCGCTGGATAAAGCGCTGGAGGTGGTGGGGGTTGAGGCAGGCGCGATTAGCCTGGTGGACGAAGACGCGCAAGAATTGGTCATTCGGGTGCATCGCGGCTGGCGGCAAAACGATCTGGCCAACAATTTGCGGGTCAAGCTGGGCGAAGGGCTGTCCGGGCAAGCCGTGTTGAGCGGCGAGGTGGTCGTGACGGGCAGCCTGGACAACGAGCCGCGTCTGGCGGTGCCAGAGGTGCGTGACGAGGGGATACAGTCCCAGGCGTTGGCGCCGATGCGCGCCCGCGGCCGCGTCGTGGGCGTGCTGGGTGTCATGAGCTATCGCCCGCATACGTTTGCGTCGCAGTCGATTGAAGTGATGAAATCCATCGCCGATCAGATCGGTCTGGCGATCGACAACGCGCAGCTGTACGCGCGTGAGACGCGCCGGGCCGCGCAGCTGGCGCTGATCAATGAAGTAGCGCGCGATGTGCTGGCCACGCTCGATCTATCGGACCGCTTCGATCGCGCCACCCAGGCCATTTGCCAGCGTTTTGGCTATCGTATGGTGGGCCTGTTCCTGAGCACGCCGGACGGGCAGTGGGTGGTGCTGGAATCCGGCGCGGGCGGCCTGGCGGAGATGATGGGGCCGCATTACCGGCAGCGTGTCGGGCAGGGGATCATCGGTCGGGTGGCAGCGGCCGGCGAAGTGATCTTGTCCAATGACGTGCGCTCCGATCCACGCTATTTTCCGCCGGTTGAACCGGAGCGCGACTTCACCCGGTCTGAACTGGCGGTGCCTTTGCTGCACGCCGGGCGCGTGATCGGGGTGCTGGATGTGCAGCACACGCAAGTGTACGCTTTCTCTACCGACGATGTGCGCGCGATGCAAGTCCTGGCCGATCAGCTGGTAGTGGCCAGGGTGAACGCCGAACTGTACGCTGAGGCGCAGCAGCGCGTGGCCGAGTTGACGGCGCTGCAAGATGTCAGCCTCAGGATTGCCGCCTCGCTCGATACGCCAGCCATACTGGACATCATTGCGCAGAATACTCTGGCGCTGACACACGCCGACGAAGTGCACATTTTTACTTATGACGCGGCTACGGATCAGCTGATGTTTGGGGCGGCCCTGTGGAAAGACGGCTCACGCGAACCGGTCATGCCGGTCCTGCATGAAGACGACCTGACCTGGCAGGTCGTGCGCAGTCGTCAGCCGGTGATCATCAACGATGCCGACGAGCATCCACTGTTTGCGGTCGATCACGCCCGCGACCGGGGCCTGAATTCGATCGCCGGCTTTCCGTTGAAGCGGGCGGACGCGATACTGGGCGTATTCACGGTGGCTTTCAGGCAGCCTCATCGGTTTGACGCCAACGAGACGCGGCTGCTGATGCTGCTGGCCGATCAAACGGCGATTGCCATGGGCAATGCGCGCCTGTATGAAGAGACCCGGCGCCGTCTCGATGAGAGCAGCCTGCTCTATGAAATGTCGCTGGCCGGCACTTCATCGCTGGACTTTGCGGAAGTCAGCAAGCGGACCGTCGAGGCCTTGCAGCGCTCGATGGGCTTTGAGTATATCGCGCTGTTCCTTGTGAACGACGATCACGAAACCGTCGAACTGTATGCCACTTCCGGGCGGGTGGCTGAAGGCGAACGCAACGCGCGGATCAAGATCGGCCACGGCATTGTCGGATCGGCGGTGGCGTCCGGTGTGCTGCTCAATATCGCCGATGTGCTTCAAGACTCGCGGCACTTGCCGGGCATTTCCAATACGCGCTCAGAGATGTGCGTGCCGCTGCGCGTGGGGGAGCGCGTGATTGGCGCCATCGATCTGCAAAGCCCGCGCGTGGGGGCCTTTTCAGCCAATGACGAACTGCTGGTCGCTACCGTCGCCGGACAGTGGGCGGTGATTCTGGACAATGCGCAGCTGTACGCCGCCAAGCGCCGCCGGCTGGACGAGATTACGGTGCTGTTTGAAGTGGCCCGGGCGGGTGCGTCAACGCTCGATCTGAATCAGGTGTTCGACCGGATGTTGGATGCGATCCGGCATATGCTGCGCTTCGACGCCTTTGAGTTCATTTTGTATGACGCGGCCACCGGCCTGCTGCGCACGCAGGCCGCGTATGGCTTTGAGCCGGGTTCCGTACACGACGACCTGAAGATGGGCGAGGGCGTGGTCGGGTGGGTGGCGCAGGCGCGCCAGTCGCTCTTGATCGGCGATGTCGCGCAAGACAGCCGCTATCTGGCCGGGCCGTCCAACACGCGATCCGAGCTCGCTGTGCCATTGATCGCGGGCGAGCGCTTTGTCGGCGTGATGAACGTGGAAAGCCCGCAGTTGGACGCGTTTACGCCCGACGACGAACAGCTGTTGACGGCGCTTGCCAGCCAGTTGGCCGTCATCATCGTCAATGCGCGGCTCTATGAGGAAACGCAGCAGCGCCTGGCGGAAGTGTCCACGTTGTATTCATTTGCGGAGAAGCTGTCCAGCAGCCTGGACCTGCCGGAATTGCTGGATCTGATTGTGACCACCCTGCGGCGCGTGCTGAACTGCCGCGGCGTCAGCATCTCGCTGCTCATGCCGGAAACGCAAACGCTGGAAATTCGCGCGGCCGCCGGCCTGCAGGACAAGTGGCGGCAGTCGGCCAAGTTGAAAGTCGGCGAAGGGATCAGCGGCCGGGTGGCCGCCACCGCCACGCCGCTGTACGTGCCGGACGCGCGCAGCCTGCCCGATTTCATTTTCTTTGATCCGGTGGTGCGCTCGTTGCTGGTCGTGCCGTTGATGGTGAAGGATCGCGTCATCGGCACCCTGGCGATCGATCAGGCGGTGCCCGACGCCTTTGAGAAGGACGACGAGCGCCTGCTGGTGATCGCAGCGGCGCAGGCCGCCGTGGCCATTGAAAACGCACAGCTCTACGCGGCGTTGAAGGAACGCGCCGATAAGCTGGAAAAAGCCTACAAAGAACTGCAAGAACTGGACAAACTCAAGGATGAGCTGGTGCAGAACGTGTCGCATGAGCTGCGCACGCCGTTAACGTTTATCAAGGGCTACGTGGAACTGATGCTCGAGCAGGATATGGGGCCGCTCAACGAAGTGCAGCGCGAGAGCCTGTCGATTGTGGCTGAAAAGACCAATGCGTTGACGCGGCTGGTCAGCGATATTATTTTCCTGCAGCAGATCGAGCGCGAGTCGCTGGACCTGGCCCTGCATAGCCTGCGCGACGTGGCCAACATGGCGCTGCACTCGTGCGAAGTGACCGCCGCCAACGCCGGCATCGCGCTGCGGCTCGACGCGCCGGCCGTGGTGGCCCCGATCGCGATCGATCGCGATCGCATCAATCAGGTGTTTGACAACCTGCTGGGGAACGCCATCAAGTTTAGCCCGCGGGGCGGCACCATCACGATCGGGGTGGAGGATATCGGCGATTATCTGCGGTTGAGTGTGGCTGATACGGGCGTGGGCATCCCGTCGGACAAGCTCAAGCGGGTCTTCGAACGCTTTTATCAGGTAGATGGTTCGGCCACACGCCGGTTTGGCGGGGCGGGCCTGGGCCTGGCAATTGCCCGGCGGATTGTAGAGTCGCACGGCGGCGAAATCTGGGTGGAGAGCGAAATGGGTCACGGCAGCCGCTTTGTCTTTACGCTGCCCAAGACGCTGGCGCCAACGCCGGCGGCAGACAGGCCGGGCCTACCATGAACCCTGCACTCCGCTCTCAGACCGGACCGCTGCGCATGGCCGAGATGCGGCGCGTGCTGCACGCGCTGCCCAAGATCGATCTGCACCGGCATCTGGAAGGGTCGCTGCGGCTGGAAACGCTGGCGGAAATTGCGCGCGAGCACGGCATCGATCTGCCCAGTTACGACATCGATCGGCTGCGCCCGTACGTTCAGATCACGGACGATCCCCCCGATTTTCAGCGCTTTCTGGAAAAGTTCCAACTGTTGCGGCGATTCTATACCACTCGCGAAGCGGTGGAGCGGGTGGCGTATGAGGCCGTCATCGACGCCGCGTTTGATAATGTGCGCTATCTGGAACTGCGGTTCAATCCGGCGGCGCTGGCTCACGCGCAGGGTTTTTCGTTCTATGAGGTGACCGAATGGGTGACCGAATCGGTGGCGCGCGCCCAGGTTGACGCGGGCATGACGGTCCGGTTGTTGTGCACGATCGTGCGGCATGAGACGCTGGCC
>JAUQXD010000765.1 GCA_030834835.1 Thermoflexales bacterium
GCGCTGTATGCCAGCAGTAATGGGCACGCCAGCATGAATGTCGCCGACTTTGACTGGTTTGAATATGTCGGGCTTGATGAGCCTGAGGAGATCATGCCGGCCGACAACGGTTCATTATCCATCTAAACTCAATTGGAACCAACATCTACACTCATTTAAACTATGAATCAACCTACTGCTACTTCCCAGAAACCGATCTACCTTGATCCGTCCTGTTCCTTTGAGGAACGGGTGAATGACCTGGTCGGCCGCATGACGGTCGAAGAAAAGGTCTCGCAAATGGGCAGTGTGGCGCCGGCCATCGAGCGGCTGGGCATTCCTCAGTACAACTGGTGGAATGAGGGCTTGCACGGCCTGGCGCGGGCCGGCCTTGCCACCGTGTTCCCGCAGGCCATCGGTCTGGCCAGCACCTGGAACACCGATCTGATGTATCGCCTGGCGACCGTGATTTCAGACGAAGGCCGCGCCAAACATCATGAGGCGGCGCGGCAGGGCATGCGCGATCTGTATACCGGCCTGACGCTGTGGTGCCCCAACGTCAACATCTTTCGCGATCCGCGCTGGGGGCGCGGTCAGGAAACCTACGGCGAAGACCCGTATCTCACTTCGCGGCTGGCTGTCCCCTATATCAAAGGTTTGCAGGGCGACGATCCGCGTTATCTCAAAACCGTGGCTACGCCCAAGCACTTTGCGGTGCATAGCGGCCCCGAAGATAAACGCCACTATTTCAATGTCGAAGTTTCCCGGCGCGATCTGGCGATGACGTATCTGCCGGCGTTCAAAGCCAGCATTGTGGAAGCGAAGGCCCAGTCGATAATGGGCGCGTATAACCGATTGAATGGCGAGGCCTGCTGCGCCAGTCCCGCGCTGTTGCAAACGATCTTGCGCGACACCTGGGGCTTTGACGGGTTCGTCGTTTCTGACTGTGGCGCGGTGGACGATATTTACAGCCATCACCGGCTGGTGAAAACTCCTGTCGAGGCCGCAGCACTGGCAGTGGTCAATGGCTGCGATCTGGAATGCGGCTGCACGTACGACATCCCGGGCGATTACTGGGAACTCAGCATGGCCGTGGAGCAAGGGTTGCTGACCGAAGCCGATCTGGATCGATCCATCAGGCGGCTGTTCATGGCGCGCTTCCGCCTGGGCATGTTCGATCCCGATGAGCAAGTACCGTATGCTCAGATTCCCTTCGCCGTGGTCGATTCAACTGCACATCGCGAGTTGGCGTTGGAAGCGGCGCGCCAATCGCTGATTCTGCTGAAGAACCAGGATCAACGGCTGCCGCTGGACAGAGCAACGCTCAAGTCGATGGCCGTCATCGGCCCCAACGCGGCCGAGACCCTGGTGCTGTCCGGCAACTATATGGGTACCCCGGCCGAGCCGGTCTCGGTGCTCGACGGCATCCGCGCCCTGGTCTGTCCCGAGACACACGTCAACTATGCGCGCGGCTGCGATCTCATCGGCGATGATCAGGCCGGTTTTGCCGGGGCAATTCAGGCGGCGCGACAGTCCGACATCGCGGTGGTGGTGCTGGGCTTATCGCAACTATTGGAAGGCGAGCAAGGTGCGGCAGAGGGCCTGGCGCCCGGGGTACGCAGCCAGGGCGATCGCCAGTACATCGAGCTGCCGACGATTCAAGAGCAGCTATTGCAGGCCGTTCAGGCCACGGGCACGCCGGTGATTCTGGTGCTCATCAACGGCAGCGCGCTGGCCGTCACCTGGGCCGACGAGCATGTGCCGGCGATTTTGGAGGCGTGGTATCCCGGCCAGGCGGGCGGCACGGCCATCGCCGAAGCGATCTTCGGGTTGACCAATCCCGGCGGCCGGCTGCCGGTCACGTTCTATCGCGCCACCTCGGATCTGCCGCCCATTGAAGACTATGACATGCGGCAGCGGACCTATCGGTACTTCACCGGCCGGCCGCTGTATGCGTTTGGTTTTGGCCTGAGTTACACCACTTTCGCCTATCGCGCTTTGCAGATTACGCCTGCTCAAATCAAGCCCGGCGAGGCGGTCGCCGTTCAGGTCGAGGTTGAAAACACGGGGGAGCGGTCGGGCGATGAAGTCGTTCAGCTCTACGTCAAGGATGTGCAAGCTTCACTGCCGATACCTCAACTTCAGTTACAGGGCTTCACGCGCCTGCGTTTAGCGCCCGGCGAAAAGCAGACGATCCACTTTACCCTGACAGCCGAGCAGTTGTCTATGGTCGATGAAACCGGAACATGGCGACTGGAACCCGGCGAGTTTAGAGTGTGGGTTGGCGGACAACAGCCCAACCTACGCTCCGATCGACAACCGGCCAATGTGCTGGCGGGGCAGTTTACAGTTCAGGCCTGAACCTCCGATCGGTCACCGGGGCTGATGGCGATGAACGCGGTGGCCGGGCTGGCGGCATATCCGCAGAAGAGAAAAGACTACGTGCAGGCGTTGTGGATTCTTGGATAGCGCAATGACACTGCTATATCTTCCTGCAACCGGGTCCCCGGTCTGCTGACGAGGGTTGATTCGCGGTGTCCTATCGGTCTGCTGAATCACGATCGGGCGCAATTAGCTGCTTGACGTGAGTTCGGTTTACCGTATAATCGCCCCATCGTCATGGCAGCTGTGCCTTGCCAGCTCACTGCCAATCACCCCCACTCTCGAATCACATACGTCTCAGCATAAGGAGGTGTCCGGCATCCTTCACGCCGCGCATCGATGTTGTCGTTCTATTGCTGTTGATTGCCTCAGGAGGAGGAGAGAGTCATGCGCCAATCACATGTGTTGCTGGTCGTTACTGTTTTGGTCCTCACCGCCATTGTGGCGGCGTGCGCCGCGCCTGCCCCGGCCCCCGCCACAGTCGAGGTTACGCGTGAAGTAACGCGCGTCGTCACCATCGTTGCTCCGGCCCCCAATGCACAGCCTGCCGCGGCAACCGCTGCGCCGCCGCCCACAGCGGCCGCTGCGCCAGCGCCCGCCCCGGCGGCAGGCGCACTCTTGAAGACTGTGCTGGATCGCGGCAAGCTGATCTGCGGGGTGCACGGCACATTCCAGGGCTTTGGTTTCCTCGACACTGACGGCAAGTGGACGGGCTTCGATGTGGACATTTGCCGTGCCTGGGCCGCCGCGCTGTTCAACGATGCCGACGCGGTGGAATTTCGCGGTTTGAGCGCGCAGGCCCGCTTCACCGCCGTGCAAAGCGGCGAAGTCGATGTGTTGAGCCGCAACAGCACGTGGAGCCTGATCCGCGACACAGAGCTGGGTCTGGACTTTGGCCCGGTGACGTTTTACGACGGCCAGGCCATCATGGTCAAGAAGTCGTTGATCAGCGATCCCGCTGCCGGCCTGGCCGATCTCGCGGGGGCAAGTGTGTGTGTGCAGTCCGGTACGACCACGGAACTCAACCTGGCAGATCAAATGCGGGCCGCCGGGGCTGAGTATACGCCGGTCGTGTTTGAAGATCAGAACGCCGCTTTCCAGGCTTACGACGAAGGCCGCTGCGATGCCATCACGTCCGATCGATCGCAGCTCGCCACGCAGGGTCAGGCCGTGTTGAAGAATCCCGCCGATCACCTTATCCTCGACGTGGTGATGTCGAAAGAGCCGCTGGGGCCGGCCGTGCGTCACGGTGATAATCAGTGGGCGGATGTCGTGCACTGGGTCGTGTTCGGGCTGATTCAGGCCGAAGAGCTGGGCATCAACTCGCAGAATGTCGATACCTTCAAAGACAGCGCCGATCCGGTCATTCGCCGTTTGCTGGGCGTGGAAGGTGAACTCGGCAAGAAGCTGGGTGTCAGCGACGACTTCATCTATCGCACGATCAAGCTGGTGGGCAACTACGGCGAGATCTTCGAGCGCAACCTGAGCCAGTATGGTCTGTCGCGCGGCCAGAATGACATCTGGCAAAATGGCGGCCTGCTGTACTCGCCGCCGTTCCGTTAGATCGACCGTTGTCGACAGTGTGTCACGGGAGCACTGCACCGCATGTGTTCCGAGCGGAGCGAGGAATCTCTGACTTGGCCTGCCACGCGGCTTGCCGGGAGAGAGATTCCTCAGTCGCGAAAAAGAACGCTCCTTCGGAATGACACTTGTCGTGACCTTGTCAGAGCTGTGTCCTAACGGTAACCTGGATTGAACTGACCAGCCGGGCCGCTATGACCACATCCAATCAATCGGTCATCCCATTCTGGCGCGATGTGCGTTGGCTGAAAATCGCCGCGCAGCTGGCGTTCCTCGTGGCGTTGGCGCTGGTGGCCGGTTTCCTCTACGCCAACCTGCAAGCCAACCTCGCGCGTCAGGGCATCAAGTTCGGCTACGACTTCCTGCAATCCGCCGCCAGTTTCGACATCGGCGAGACCCACATTCCCTATGAACCCTCCGACACTTACGGCCGCGCCATTCTCGTTGGCCTGACCAACACGCTGTTGGTGTCTGTGTGGGGCATCGTGCTGGCGACGTTGGTCGGCGTCCTTATCGGTGTGGCGCGCCTGTCCACCAACTGGCTCATTCGACAGCTGGCCGCCGCGTACGTGCTCGTGTTCCGCAACACGCCGCTGCTGATTCAACTGATGTTCTGGTACTTTGGCATCGTGCTGCAACTGCCGTCGGTGCGACAGGCCATCGTCTTGCCCGGCCCGTCGTACTTGAGTCAACGCGGTCTATACCTGACGTGGCCCGCGCCGACCGAAACCTTCAACACGTGGCTGCCCTTCTTGATTGCCGCGTTCGCCGCGATCTTCGTGATGCGCTTTGTTTTCAGGCGGATCGAGACGCAATTGGATCGACCACTCGCATTGTGGATCAAGCTCGCCGGTTATCTGCTCGTCCCGATCGGTTTAGCTGCGCTCGGCGCGCTGATCATGCCAGCGCCGCCCCTCGCGCTGAATCAGCCTGAACTGGGCGGACTCAACTTCCGAGGCGGGCTGCGCCTCACGCCCGAGTTCGTGGCTTTGCTCTTTGGTCTGATCGTTTACACCGGCGCATTCATCGCCGAGATCGTGCGCGCCGGAATTCAGGCTGTCTCGCGCGGCCAGACCGAGGCGGCGCGCGCGCTGGGTCTGACCGTAGGCCAGATGTTGCGGTTGGTGATCTTTCCGCAGGCGTTGCGCGTCATCATTCCGCCGTTGACCAGCCAGTACCTGAACCTTGCCAAGAACTCCTCGCTGGCGATCGCGATCGGCTTCCCCGATCTCTTCAGCGTCGCCGGGACCGTGTTTAATCAGACCGGCGCGGCGATTGAAATCATCCTGTTGATGATGGTGAGTTATCTGAGTATGAGCCTGTTTACGTCCTTCGTGCTCAACCTCTACAATACGCGCATGCGCCTGGTGGAGCGTTAGCGATGGCCGCTGCAGAAGCCATTAGACCCCCGCTGACGGTCGTCGGCCCGATCGCGTGGCTGCGCAAGAACCTGTTCAGCACGTGGTACAACGCGCTGCTGACCATCGTGGCGCTGCTGATCATCTACGCCGTGCTGCGACCCTCGATCGAATGGGCGTTTAGCACAGCGAAGTGGGGCGTCATCTCCGCCAACATGACGCTGTTCATGATCGGCCAGTATCCGCGCGATCAATTGTGGCGCATCTGGGCGACGATCTTCGGGCTGGCAGCGCTCGTCGGCTGGAGTTGGGGCGTATGGAAGGCGGCCGTGCGCGGCTTTGCCGTCATTGCGCTGGGCGCGGCCATCGCCTTCACAGTGATCTCGCTGGGCGGCGA
>JAUQXD010000766.1 GCA_030834835.1 Thermoflexales bacterium
GCGTAAACGCCATATCGGGCCGGTATTCACCTGGCCCCAGTTTGGGGGGAGAGCTGGCAGGCGTCTTTTTCATAGCGCCCGAGTTTACCCCAAACCATACCTTTTAGCATCGGCCTGTCGGTAGCCGTGCTACAGTGTCCACTTTTCGGTGGTTTTGTCGCCAAAGGCCGTGTTGATGGCGGGCGCGGCCAGGGGCGCAACGGTTTTCAAAACTTTTAGAGCAAAGTTGGCATACGGCGCGATTTTGATAACCCACTCCTTCGGCTGATCAATGGGATAAAAGCCTCTGTCTGACCCGATGAGGGGATGCTGGCAACCTTCTGCTTCGCACCACAATCGAATCGCCAACGGGCGCGAGAAAAGGTGTTTAAGCGAAACGTCATCTTCCCTTTCGAGGAAAGTAAAGAGGCGCGGACCGTTCTTGCCTTCATCGGCGATGGCGCGCAGGGTAGCCATGAAGTAGTTGGCAATGCGGCTGTCCATGCCCGACAGTTGTTCTTTGATCTCGCGCAATTGGATGCTCATATCGCGCTCTTCAAACCCCATCAGCAACTCGGTGATGGATAGTCTACAAGAGCATTCCTGACAGCGGGCAGTTGTGTCGCCTTCCGCCAGCCATTGACGCAAAGCCTGGATTTTGAAACGTCCTTTACACGGCTGGCCATTAGTGACTTCAGGGCAAGGAACTGCAAAACCATAACGGCCTTCCATGCCGGGCCAGTTATCATTGATTAATTTTTGGAGCGTTTCCTGGATGACGTTCATAAAATACTCGGGCCAATCTGCCTGAGCGTAGATGTGGAATTCGCGGTCACGTTTTTCCAGCATGGCTTCGCCGTGCGTCCCGTGACTCAGGAACATGCCTTTTTGCCAGTGCAGGCGATGAATGCTGCCCGTCGCATTGGTCTGCTCGGTGGAATAATCGTGGGTGCGGACGATCATCCACGGGACCAGGCCGGGCGGATCTTCTTCCATCGCGCAGATCATGGCAATCCGCCGCAGATTTTCAGGCGGGTTTTGATCGGGCAACCACGGAAGTTCGGGGCGCACCTGCGGCACATGTTGGGCGACGAGGCTGGCTTTCCCATCGGGCAGGCGATAGGACACGTCGTACTTTTCCATCAGGCGCAGGAAGAACGGATAGAGATCGGGCGTGTAGCGTGGTTCGTCCTTGAATTGATGGTCGTGCCAGACTGCATACAAATGCTTATCGGGGAGGATGCCTTCGCTTTCCGCTGTGAGGCGGTCTTCCAGCACAAAGCCGATAGCTTTGGTCAGCCATTGCGGTTGCAGTACCACGTCATCCCGCAGGCGTTCATCATCGCTGTAGTAGACGATATAGCCGAGGTCGTGCATGATTTGTGCCAAGGTTTTCGTGGCAATAGGACTCAATTCATGTTGGGCACAAATCTCAGAAAAAACCGTGTAGGAAATTCTGGGTTCAGGGTAGCGAATCAATTCATCCTGGGCGGCTTTCCAACTCACACTAAAGGGCATGCCCATTTGTTCCAGTTGAGCAGCCTGCTCGGCAATGACCTTTTTCAACGCCGCAATACCGACCATCTCGCCCGCTGCCCCTTCGGGGTCTGGGACTAAACTATCCACCTCGTAAAAACCGACTATCATGTCGCCATATTGCTGTTGGAGCACGGGTTTGTCAATGCGGGCGATGCGCTCGCCCGTTTTGCAGTGCGTTGAGACGATGAGCACGCGCGCGTCATTCCCCACCCGCAGGCGGATCATGTTCAGCCAGTCTTCCACCTGACCCGCCTGGACGCCGCGGCGCGGTTCCCAGACTAAAAGGTAGAGCGAACGGCGGCTGAAGAAGAACTGGTGCGTGACGCGGTAGACATCCTGCCCGCCGAAATCCCAGGCGTTGAGTTGAATCTCGACCCCGTCCCTGGTGGGATGCGGCAGGCGCAGACCATGAATATCAATTTCAACGCCGTGCGTGGTGGGTTCATGTTCCTGCGGGGCTTCGCCTACCTTGCCCTTCAACGCTTTGAGCAGCGTAGTTTTGCCCACGTTGCCTTCGCCGACCAACACCAGTTTGGCTTCGTAGAGCGGCTCGGCACCTTCGGCGAGACTACGCAAATAGGCCTTGAGTTCATTCAGACCAGCGTCGTATGCGCTTTGCAGGGCGGGGTTGAGGGGGTTGCCATCGAGAACGAGGTTTGTCAAATGTTCAATTTGGATAAGCCAATCAGGTAAGGTTGTAAGCCCACTATTTTGGACGTCAAGATATGTTAGGTTACGGAATTGTTTAATGACAGGAGGAAGATTAACTAAAGACTTACTACCTAAAAATATACACTCCAGACTTTCAATACTACTAAACGAGTCTGGCAAAGTTGATATTTCGTTTCCTGTAATCCATAAATCTGTTAATCGAATAAGTTTACTAACAAATTCTGGCATGATTTTTAACTCATTATCTTGAATGTTGAGCATTTTCAACTGTGTGAGTTGTCCCAGCGATTCTGGCAGTGTCGTCAGTTGGTTGTTGGAGAGATGCAGCGTCTGCAACTGCGTGTGTGCGGCAAGCCGGCCCAGCGACTCTGGCAGGGTAGTCAGTTGATTGCCGGAGAGATCCAGCGACTGCAACTGCGTGAGTTGCCCTAGCGACTCTGGTAGCGTCGTCAGTTGATTGCCGGAGAGATCCAGCGACTGCAACTGCGTGAGTTGTCCCAGCGACTCTGGCAGTTCAGTGAGTTTCTCGGAATCCTTTGCGTCATATTTCTGACTAAGGTCAAGTTCCGTTGCGCCTGATTGCAGGGCTTCTTGGATTCTTTCTTCGGCGAGGTGGTAGGCTTTGTCACGGGCCATGGTGTCCGCCTTTCTGGTTTACATTCGAAGGATTAGGGCAATTGTTCATCTGCTGCCAGTTCGCCACTCACGACCACCCTTGTAGTATAGCCAGAATATCGACCGATGCAAGCAGGACATGTGGCGTAGAGTGCGCGGCATTGTTTTGCAGACCTGTTCTCCGGCGATTGCTCTCCGACCGCGTCCGCGCGGTCGGCTGGCAGGCGTCGCAGTGCCCGTGTGGACGCGGGCTTGGAGCATTTTGGATTACTCGGTGTCTCTGTGGTTTTATGCTTGCCTTACGCCGTGATACCGAGTAAACTTCACTTACCTCACCCCACAGCCAAGCGGAGGAATTGAATGCCCGATATCGATCTGGCCCCATTGCGGTCAGCCATCGCGCCGTTTGTACCCCTCGGTCGCTCTGGCCTGCTGCCTGCCCTGCACGCCGCTCAAGCCATCTCCGGCTGGATCTCCGAACCGATCGCGACCGAAGTGGCTCGCGTCTTGAATGTCCCTCTCGCCGATGTGCATGGCGTGATCGAGTTCTATTCGATGTTCTACAATCACCCGATCGGCCAGACCGTCGTCCGCGTCTGTGCTGATCCGGCCTGCTCACTGCGTGGGGCAGACGCTGTGCTCGATGCGGCCTGTCAGCGCGCCAAAGTGAGTGCGCCCGGCGAAACCTCCGCAGATGGCGCGTACACCATCGAGCGGTCGCCGTGCCTTGGCCTGTGCAACACCGGCGTCGGCGTGAATATCACGCGCTGCGAAAACGATCGTTATCACGATCTGTCTTTCACCAATGCGCGCCCGTATACGATCGACGAAATCTTCGCGGGTAAACATCGTGAGGCCGATGACTACGTGGGCGGCGATGTGTGCATCGTCACGGCGCTGTGCGGGCGCGGCCACACCGCCTCGCTGATCGAATACGAGGCGGCGGGCGGCATGACGGCGCTGCGCAAGGTGTTCGAGAGCGGTATCACCGCGCAGGGCGTGATCGATCAACTCAAGCAATCGGGTTTGCTGGGGCGCGGCGGCGCGGCCTTCCCCACATGGATCAAATGGGAAGGCACGCTGAAGGCCGAAGGCGCGCCCAAATTCTTCGTCGTCAACGCCGATGAATCCGAGCCGGGCACGTTCAAGGATCGCATCTTGATGGAAGGCGATCCGTGCCGCATTTTAGAGGGAGCAATCATCGGCGCGTACTCGATCGGCGCGCATCATGCCTACGTCTACATTCGCGGCGAGTATCCCAGGGCAATTGCAGCGATGCGGCATGCCATCGAAGAATGTCGCGCGGCGGGTTATCTAGGCGGCAGCGTGCTCGGCTCTGGCTATGCGCTCGACATCGAAGTGCGCTCGGGCGCGGGCGCGTACATCTGCGGCGAAGAGACCGCGCTGTTCGAATCGATCGAGGGCAAGCGCGGCTTCCCCCGCATGAAACCGCCCTTCCCCGCCACGCACGGCCTGTTCGGCAAACCCACCGTCATCAACAACGTCGAAACGCTGGCGAAGATTCCGTACATTTTCACGCACGGCGCGGACGCCTTCGCGCGCTTCGGCACGGAGAAGTCCACCGGTCCCAAGTTGTTCTGCGTCTCCGGCGATGTGGTGCGCCCCGGCCTGTACGAAGTGCCCTTCGGCGTGACGCTGCGGCATCTCATCGAAGATCTGGCGGGCGGCGTGACCGGCGGCCAACTGCAAGCGATGTTGATGGGCGGGGCGGCGGGCGGCTTTGCTACAGCGAATGATCTCGACGTGAAGTTGACCTTTGAAGACTTGCGCGCGCGCGGTTTGTCGCTGGGTTCGGGCGCGGTGATGGTCTTCAACGACAAACGCGATCTGCGCGATGTGCTGCTGCGGCTGGGGCGCTTCTTCGCGCACGAATCATGCGGCAAATGCTATCCGTGTCAGATGGGCACGCAGCGCCAGTATGAAGTCCTCCAACGTGTCGCGGCAGGCAACCTCAAAGCGGGCGACAAAGAGTGCCTGACCGATCTGGCCTGGACGATGAGCGATGCCTCGATCTGCGGGCTGGGCCAATCGGCGTCGTGGGCCGTGCAAAGCGCCATGAAGGTGTGGCCGGAGATGTTCGTGACGAGTGATGAGTGATGAGTGAAACGTGGTACGTGCTGCGTGTTTCGTGTTTTTCACGCACCACGGAACACGTAACACACGCGGGGGACTGATGACAGATCAGATAACGTTAACCATCGACGATCAACCCGTCACCGTCCCAACCGGCACGACGATTCATAAGGCCGCGCAATCGATCGGCGTGGAGATTCCCACGATTTGCTATCACGATCACTGCACGGCCAACGGGCTATGCCGTGTGTGCGTGGTGGAGGTGGAAGGGGCGCGCGTGTTGTCACCCGCGTGCGTGGCGCAGGTCGGCGAAGGCCAGCGGATTCACACGCGGACCGATCGAGTGGAGCGCAGTCGCCGCACGATTGTGGAGATGTTGGCGGCCACGGTCGATCTATCGGAAGCGCCGGAGATTCAGCACATCGCGCAGGAGTATCACGCCGATCTCGATCGCTTCGCTGATGGTGCAAAACGCGCGGCGGCCATCATCGACGACAATCCGATGTACGTTCGCGACTATGCCAAATGCATTTTGTGCTGGCGCTGTGTGCAGGTCTGCGCCGACGATGCGCAATATGCGTACGCCATCAACTTTAGCGGGCGCGGCTTCGAGACCAGCATCGGCACATTCTTCGACAAAGCCATGCCGGAAACGACGTGCGTGTTCTGCGGGCAATGCGTGGGCGTGTGTCCGACCGGCGCGCTGAAGCCCAAACGCGAGTGGCAGTTGGAACAGGGCCTTACGCCGGATCAGATCGCGCAACAGATGCAGGGCGGGCGCAGACGGAAAAGACAATGATCCACGAAGCACACGAAGGAACACTAAAAGGACTTCGTGATGCTTCGTGGCCTTCGTGGATCAAATTATCGAGGCAAAGAATTTACAGAGGAGTTAGGAATGTCCGACGAAGAGACACTCGATCCCGAAAACTGGGAAGAACTGCGGAGCCTCGGCCACCGGCTAATGGACGACATGATCGACTATCTCAGCACGGTGCGTGATCGTCCCGCGTGGCAGCCGCTCTCGACGGAAGCGAAAACGCAGTTGGATCAACCGCTGCCCGTTGAGCCGCAGGGAGCCGATCGGGCGTACGATGATTTCTTGAACTACGTGCGGCCTTATCCGCATGGCACTATCCATCCGCGCTTCTGGGGGTGGGTCATCGGCACGGGCACAGCCTTTGGCGCGATGGCCGACATGCTGGCCGCGATGATGAACCCCAATCTGGGCGGCGGCGATCACGGCGCCAACTATGTGGAGCATCAGGTGCTGGACTGGTGCAAGGACATGCTGGGCTATCCGCGCGAGGCCAGCGGCCTGCTGGTCAGCGGCGGCTCGATGGCGAACCTCGTGGGGCTGACGGTCGCGCGCAACGCCAAGGCCGGTTACAACATCCGCGAGCAGGGTGTGGCGGCCGCCCCGCACCCGATGACGGTCTACGGCTCAACGGAACTGCATAGCTGTCATCAGAAAGCGATCGAGATGCTGGGGCTGGGCAGCGCTGCACTGCGGAAGATTCCTGTGAACGCCGATTATCAGATCGATCTGGCTACGCTGGAAAACGCCATCGCTTACGATCGCGCGGCTGGCTACCAGCCGATCGCCCTCATCGGCAACGCGGGCACCGTGAACACCGGCGCGACTGACAATCTGGCTGCGCTGGCGAATCTGGCGCAGCGCGAGAATTTATGGTTTCACGTCGATGGCGCGTTTGGCGCGCTGGCCGCCGTTTCGCCGGAACTGCGTCCGCTTGTCAAGGGCATGGAGCGCGCGGATTCGCTGGCCTTCGATCTGCACAAGTGGATGTACATGCCCATCGAAGTGGGCTGCGTGTTGGTGCGCGATGAATCGGCGCATCGCCATGCGTTTTCGCTGACGCCCGATTATCTCTCGCACTTCGAGCGCGGCGTGGCGGGCGGCTCGCGCTGGTTCAACGAGTACGGCATTCAACTGACGCGCGGCTTCCGGGCGCTGAAGGTGTGGCTGTCGCTGAAGGAACACGGCATCGAAAAGTACGGGCGCATCATCAAGCAAAACGTCGATCAATGCCGCTATCTGGTGGAGTTGATCGAGGCCGCGCCGGAGTTGGAGTTGATGGCGCCTGCGCCGTTGAACATCGTGTGTTTGCGCTACAAGGTGCCGGGGCTATCGACTGAGGCGCTGAATCAACTCAATCAGCAGATCATGTTTGAACTGCACGACCAAGGGATAGCGATTCCAACATATACCATGCTCGACGGCCAGTTCGCGCTGCGCGTGGCGCACACCAACCATCGCACCCGCCGCGAAGACTTCGATCTGTTCGTGCGTGAAGTGATCCGGTTGGGACGGCAGCTAGTTGAGTCACAGCCATAAACGATGAACCACGAAGGGCACGAAGAAACACTAAGAATTCCTTCGTGATCTTCGTGACCTTAGTGGTTTAAGAGAATTTCTTATGACCGGATCAGAATTTGCGCCTATCGCGCTGGGCCTGGCCTCTGCTCTACTGTGGGGCGCGGGCGATTTTTGGGGCGGCTGGACCAGCAAACGCCAGAGCGTGTACAGCGTCATCGTGTCGTCGCAGATCGTGGGACTGTTGCTCTTCATCGCGCTGGCTGTCCTATCGGGTGAGCGCGTACCGCCGATCGGCGACATGGCCTTGAGCGCAGTCGCCGGGCTGGCGGGCGCGATCGGTATTCTGGCGCTGTATCGCTCGCTGGCCGAGGGCCGCATGGGCATTGCCGCGCCCGTCTCGGCAGTGGTGGCGGCTGCCCTGCCTGTGGTCGCGGGCTTTGTGTTGGATGGCGCGCCGTCGATATGGCAGTTCGCCGGATTTGGGCTGGCCTTGATCGCCGTGTGGCTCATCTCGCGCACGGCGGGCGCACGACTGAACTGGCGCGAGTTGACTTTGCCCTTCGTCGCAGGCGTGAGTTTTGGCGTGTTCTTCGTCCTGATCGGCCACGTCAGTGATCGGGCCGTGTGGTGGCCGCTGGTCGCGGTGCGCACCGTGTCGCTGAGCACGCTGACCATCGTCGCCACCGTGCAGCGTCAACCGCGACTGGTCGAACAACGCTACTGGCTGCTGGTCGCGCTCGTCGGTGCATTGGAAGTGGGCGGCAATGCCTTCTTCGCGCTGGCCGGGCAAGTGGGCCGGCTGGATGTAGCCGCCGTGATCTCGTCTTTGTATCCGGCCACCACGGTGTGGCTGGCCTGGTTGATCTTGAAAGAACACCTGACCCGTCAGCAGTTGATCGGGGTGGTGGCCGCACTGGCGGCGATTGTGCTGATCTCAGTATGAGGCAGATAAGGAACAATCCATGAAACGCTTGATTTATCTCAGCCCGATGATCGTGCTGATATTGAGCGCGTGTCAAGCGCCCACGCCCACCGCGCAAGTGGCGACGACGCCGGTCGCGGCCACGGCCACTCCACGCCCGATCGTTCAGGCGGCAACCCCAACGGCCATACCGCCGAGTCCGACGACTGCGCCGACCACCACCTCACCCCCTGCGGCGGCGAGCACGCCAGTGCCTACCGTCGACGCAACAACACCTTCACCCACGGCTACTGCGACC
>JAUQXD010000767.1 GCA_030834835.1 Thermoflexales bacterium
CGGAATGACACACTGAAAGCGCTCGAAAACACCCGTAAAGAATAGTGGAATCAATCCCATAATCAGCGCCGATCAGCGCCCCATGATTTTGATTTGACGCACTGTGTTATAATGCGAACAAGGCAGTGGTGAAGTGCCGAACTAACGCCCTATCCCTCAAATCAGCAGTCAAAAATCCACCATGGAGGAGGTCACCTTGAACATTGTCGTGTGCACCAAGCAAGTGCCCGATACCGCGGCGACGCTCAAAGTCGATGAGCAGTCGAACGTGAGTTGGGGCGATGCGCCGCTCGTCATCAATCCATGGGACGAGTACGCTATCGAAGAAGGCATTCGCCTTAAGGAGAAGTTTGGCGGCAAAGTGACCGTGTTATCGGTCGGGCCGGAACAGGCCAAAGAGGCGCTGAAACAGGCCGTGGCGATGGGCTGCGATGAAGCCCAGTTGATCTCGGACCCGGCCTTTGACGGCAGCGATGCTCTGGCGACCACGCACATCCTGGCGCAGGCGATCAAGAAGCTGGGTAACGTGGACGTGATCATCTTCGGCAAGCAGGCCATCGACGGCGATACCGGCCTGGTGCCCGCGGGTGTGGCGCGCCGATTGAGCTGGCCGCTCCTGTCGTATGTGGCGAAGATCGACGAACTTGATCCGGCGGCCAGATCGATCAAAGTTACGCGTTCGCTGGAGCAGGGCCGGCAGAGTATCGCCAGCAAATTGCCCGTCGTCATCAGCGTGGTCAAAGAGATCAACGAGCCGCGTTATCCGTCGTTCATGAATATCCGCAAGGCCAGCAAGTTGCCCATCCCTACGCTGGATGCAGCCGCCATCGGCGCAGATGCCGCTAAAGTTGGCCGCGCCAACGCCGCCGCGCAGTGGGTCAAGACCTTCCCGCTGCCCGCGCGCACCGGCAACGTAGAATTGATCGCGGGCGATTCGCAGCAAGCGATCGCCGCAGCGCTGGCCGACAAACTCATGGCGTAGAAGGTGATCTAACATGGCCCACAATATCTTAGTCTGGATCGAAACCTTCAACGGTGCGGGCGTGTCCATTTCGTATGAGTGCCTGGGCGAAGCAAAGCGCATCGCCAACGGCGGCACCGTGACCGCGGCTGTGTTTGGTCCGAATGCCGCCGCCATCGCCGCCGAAGCGATCTCGTTGGGCGCCGACAAAGCGATCGTGTGTGACGACGCCACGTTGAACGATTTTCGCCCTGAACCCCACA
>JAUQXD010000768.1 GCA_030834835.1 Thermoflexales bacterium
CCGGCCATCGGGCTGATCGTGGCATGGGGGCTGCCCGCAAGCAAGGCTGAAGGCTGAAAGATGAAGGATGAAAGAACGACCTCATCGATAATGCCAGACAATCGATCAGGTCGTTTTGTTTTTGCTACTTTTGAATCAACGGCAAGAAGACGCGATAGGCCATGCCTTGATCTTCATACGCGCCGATGTCGAAGCCTGCTCCAATTGGACGCGCAATGCCGTCGAGATCGGTGTAGATGCCCGCATCCACGCCGTGATCGATCGCGGCTGAGCCGAAGAGGAGATGATAATCGTCGTGCGCGGGATCGACGAAGCGCGGATCGCCGTTGAGGGAATGCGCGCCCGTGATCACGCCAACGGTGTTGGTGATGTTGCTGTAGAAGAGGTTGTAGTCTTCGGCGACAGTACCGCCCGTGTTGCTGATGCCGATGGCGTGATTGGCGATGATCGTGTTGGTGACGTTGAGTGTACCCTGACTGATGGCGATGGCCGACGGCAATTGCAGGTTCGTGCCGGTGATGGTGGCATGCAGCAAGGCGACATTGTCTTTGGCGTGCACAAACAGGGCCGTGCCGCCAGCATTCGCCGAGTTTTGACTGAATAGCGCATTGATGATCCGTCCGTTGCGAATTGGATCGGCATCGGTGTAACTATAAAATATCGCGCCGCCTTTAGTGGCCGCTGAGTTGCCGATGAATTCTGTGCCGGTAAGAGTGAGTGTGGACAGGCACAGTGCACCACCTGAGTCGTTACTTGTGTTGCGTTCGAAGCGACCACCGTTGATTATGACCGGGCTGATGGCGAATGCACCGCCACCGCACATCGCCGTGTTGCTGACCAACTGTGTGCCGGACATGGTTAGCGGACCCGTTGACAGGCCGCCGCCCAAGCCCCCGGCGCTGATGTTTCCTTCAAATCGACCGCCCGTTAGAAAGGCCCCGCCTGCCCATACCCCGCCCCCGCTTGCGGCAGTATTACTGAGGAACTGGCTGTCCGTAAGGACGGCCGGGCCGTTGGTATACAAGCCACCGCCGTTGCCGCTATTCCCGGCGTCGTTGTTTTCAAAGCGACTGTTGACCACGGTCGCCTCGTTGTAAGCAAATGCGCCCCCGCCACCATTGTTTGCCGAGTTGCTGATGACTTGTGTATCGCGCATGACCAACGACGAATCGCGCACCCATATTCCACCGCCATGATTATGCGCGGTGTTGCTTATCAAAGAGCTATTTTCCACTGTAATCGACTTGTTGTATGAAAATACACCGCCGCCATCATAAGCGGAGTTGTTAACAAAGATGGTGTTGCTCACGGTCAGCGCGCCCGGGAAATACTGGGCGGCATGTAATCCTCCGCCTCCGCAATAGTCGCCCGTACAACGATTATCCTCAAATGTCGCATTGATGATTACGGCCGATTGATTGACATAGACGCCGCCGCCCTCGTAGGCTGTGTTGCTGATGAAGCGAGCGCCGCTCACCGTTAAGACTTCGGCGGCCAATCCGCCATTGCCGACGTTGTTGTTAAATTCGCCGCCAGTGACGGTTGCCGTATAAGCAATTGCGCCGCCGCCGGTGTTGTCAGCAATCATGCTATTGATTAAAAGCAAATTCTTCGCCCGCACACCTCCAGCATAAGGCGCTGAGTTGCCAGCAATGCGGATGTTGCATAATATCGGCTGAGAAATATCGTCCATCAAAATCCCACCGCCACAATATGCTGGACAGCCTGTTCCACCAGATAGTTCACCCCCCGTAAACATCAGCCCTGAAATCACGACGGAGTTGCCAATCGTCGCGCCCGTCACCGTCAACACGCGCTGACCCGCGAGGGCATGAATGATCGTCGTGTCAGAATTGACACCCGTCAGCGAGACGGGCTTGCTCAGCGTCAGGCTTTCGGTGTATAGCCCGGACGGAATCAGGAGCGTGTCACCCTCATGCGCCGCGTCGATGGCGCACTGAATGGTCCCGCAGATCGTCACTGCCGCGCTTGCTGTGTTGTTCGTGGTGTCGGTATCAACTGTGGCGGCGGTAATGTGCGCGGTGTTGGTGAAGATATTGGGCGTAAACCACGGAACATTCAGCGCGCCGCTCAGGGTGATAATGCCGCCGTCGCCCGGTGCAAGATCGGCCACCTGCCACGCCGACTGAGCCGCCTGTGTGATCGGCGCGCCGGAAGACGCGACAGTGAGGCTGATGAAGTTCGGCGGCAGGCTGTCGGTGATCAGGACACCGGTGGCAGTGTAGCTGCCCTGATTAGTGAAAGCCAGTGTGTAGGAAACGGTTTGACCGGGCGCAATGAAAGTGGGTGTGACCGCCTGGGTGAGCGCCAGATCGGTGCTGGTGGTGGCGTAAGGTGACTCATACGCGCCGATGTCGAAGCCCGCGCCCTGCGGACGGACGTTGCCGTCGAGATCGGTGTAGACACCCGCATCGACTCCGTGATCGACGGAGGCTGAGCCGAAGATGAGATGATAGTCATCGTGCGCGGGATCGACGAAGCGCGGATCGCCGATGAGGCTGTGCGCGCCCGTGATCACACCGACGGTGTTGGTGAGGTTGCCGTAGAAGAGATTGTAGTCTTCGTTGTCGCCGATCCCTAAGCTCTGGATGCCGATGGCATGATTGGTGATGATGGAGTCAATAATATAAGCTGGCCAATTGCTAAACACGGTGATGGCGGCAAGCGGATTGATTGACGCATCGGCGATGGTGAGGTGCTTGAGAATTACGACCTCGGAACCATTTAGAAATAGTGCCGCGCCATAGGCTTGAGCATGGTTGCGAGCGAGTACGACATTGGTAAAATGAACCACGCCATTGCTGTTATAGTAAACCGCGCCGCCGATACTGCCGGGGGACGTGGCCGTATTGCTGATGAATTGCGTGTTCCAGACGAATAATTTCGCACGGTCAGCCAGGGTCGAACCGGTCAGCATCGCACCGCCACCGCTAACCGCGTGATTATTCTCGAAGCTGGCTGACATCACTTGCGCCGATGCGGCGGCAAATAGCCCGGCTGCCCAATTGGCGGAGTTGTTAACAAAGCGAGTATCGCTTATGGATAAGTAGACGGCATTCAGTCCGCCGCCATTTCCATTCGGAGCGCTGTTTTGTTCAAATTGAACATTGCTCAGGCGCGCGTGACGAATTCTTGCGCCGCCACCTTGCTCCGCCATGTTGCCAATGAAAGTCCCGCTTGTCATCGTCACCGCATTGCTTGAAAATAGGCCACCGCCGCTTTGCTGCGCCGTGTTGCTGATGAAATCGACGTTGGTCAGGGTGGCGGCATCGCTGACGTAGAGGCCGCCGCCATCTGTGCCGGAAGTGTTGCTGATGAAACGCATATTGATCATAGTGACATCGTGGTCAGCATATAAGCCGCCGCCGTTGCCCGCATACCCTCCCGTAAACGTCAGCCCCGAAATCACGACGGAGTTGCTGATCGTCGCGCCCGTTACGGTAAGAACACGCTGACCTGCCATCGCGTGAATGATCGTCGTGTCGGAGTTGACGCCCGTCAGCGAGACGGGCTTGCTCAGCGTGAGGCTCTCGGTGTACGTGCCTGCGTTGACGATGATCGTGTCGCCGTCACTTGCGGCATCGATCGCGGCCTGAATCGATTCGCCAGGGTTGACGATCAGATCGGCGCGCGGGCGGGCGCTGGCGGTCGTGGTCACGGCAGTAGCCGTGATCGAGGTGATGAACAGCAAGGACGTTACGACGATAATCAGAGCGAGGGTCAGGCGTGTGATGGAACGAATGAACATGGCGGCTCCTGGAAGGATGGAGATTGGTCGATGGGTAACTGGTCAATCGGCGATCGGTCAACCGGCAACCAGTTAACCGATTACCAATCGTCAATTACGTAGTACGCATTACGTCTGAAGTATAATCCCGTTCATGCGAAACGCCATTGCCTTACTCTTAATACTGATCGCCCTGATAGCCTGCACGCCATCGACGATGATGGCGACGTCGGCGGTGCCCATCAACACCCCGCCGCTATTGCCAACACGAACATCGCCGCCAACGATCGCACTGGCGCCAACGCCAACGATCGCACTGGCGCCAACGCCGACGGATCAACCGGCGCCCACCGTAACGCCTGCGCCGATGGCCACACCAACGTTATCCATCAAGCAACTGGCTTATCGCAGCGTGGGTTACTATCCGGTGTGGGGCATTTCGTCGCATCAATATTCGGCCTACAGCATCACGGCGAACTTGCTGACGCACGTCATCTACGCCTTCGGCGAGATCGATCTGGACACCTCGACCTGCAAATATGGCGACGAATATACCGACAACAAAAACCTGCTCGATCTGGGCGTGGTCAAGCGCAGTTATCCGCACCTGCAAGTGCTGATCGCGCTCGGCGGCGGCACGGCCTCGACGGGTTTCTCGGACGCGGCCCTCACCGATGAAGCGCGCCGCACCTTCGTCAAGTCATGCCTCGATCTCTACCTCGACACCTATCCCGACGTGATCGACGGCGTAGACATCGACTGGGAATTTCCCGGCATCGGCGACGCCTCGCGGCCCGAGGATAAGCGCAACCTCACGCTGCTGATGCAGGAATTTCGCCGCCAACTCGACGAACGCAGTCAACGCACGAAACGAACGTACTTGCTGACGATCGCGATGCCCACCGGCGCGAGCCTGTTGCCGTTCTATGAAATCGACGAACTAGCCCAGGTCGCCGACTGGTTCAACCTGATGGCCTACGATTTTCACGGCGCATGGAGCAAGACCACCAACTTCCATTCGCCGCTGTATGCCGTCACCGATGATGCGTATCCGCTGAACAATGATGACGCCGCAGTGCAGGCTTATCTTGATGCGGGCGTATCGCCGGACAAACTCGTACTGGGTGTGCCGTTTTACGCGCACGGTTGGGCGGACGTTGCCCCGGAGAACAACGGCCTGTATCAACGCGCGCCGAAGTTACCGCAGGGCACGTTCGATGGGAGTGCGTACACGTACTGGGATTTAGCGGAGAACTACATCGATCGCAATGGCTATGTGCGATATTGGAGCGATGAAGCGAAAGTGCCGTGGTTGTATAACGCCGCCGATCGGATCTTCATCACCTACGACGACGCCGAATCGATCGGCTACAAGATGGCCTACATCCGCCAGCATCACCTCGGCGGCGCGATGATGTGGAATCTCAGCAGTGATGATGGAACGTTGGTGAGGGCGGTGTTTGAAGGGTTAGTAGATTAGTATATTGGTAAATTAGTGGAGTGGTAAATTAGTCGCGTGGTCAATCGGGCGACCAGTTACCAGTTGACCGATCACGAATCTACCAATTGACTAATGTACCAATCCCCAATCTACTCACCTCGCAAACATCGGGCTGCTCAGCGAGTCTTCCAGCGGCACGCCATTCTTGACCACGCTGACGGGAATGCCGGACGCGCCCAATTCCGCGATGACGTTCTCGGTGCCGGGCGGCCCGCCAAACGACTTCGCATCGAGCACGACAGTGGTGACGTGCAGGCCGCTTCGTTTGAGATGTCGCGCCACCTGCGCCCACTTCGGATCAGTTGAGGGCGAGATCAACACCAGCGTCGTGCCACGGGGCAGCGCGGGCGTCTCACGATAGAGGATTTCTTCAAACGGCACGATGCCGCGCGCGCGCAGCACCGCCAGCGTCTCCAGAATCTTCTCCAGTTGTCGCTCGCCCCGATCGGCCTGTAACACCTCGCGGCGCTGACCGACTGCGACTAAGCCCAGCGTGCGATCGCGCCGCAAAAAGAACATCGCGATGGAGGCCGCCGCGCTGATCGTGTACTCCTCCGTCGAGGGCGGCAGCACCATCGTGGACGAGGCTTTGCGTAGCAGCACATCCGGGTCCTCGTTCAGATCGATCTCGGGCAGATGCCGATCGCCGTAGTGGACGCCCGACCACAGATCAACCATGATCCACACATCGGCCAGCGGATCGAGTTCGAACTCTTTGACGATCAAACGATCTTTGCGGGCGCTGCTCTTCCAATGGATGCGGTTGAAGGGATCGCCCGGTTCGTAATCGCGCACGCCGGCCGCATTCGTCGTGACGTAGTGCGTGCGGCGGCGTAAAGCATCACCGCCCGGCAGCACGCCGATCGGCAGCGGGACTGACCGCAGATTAACCGTGTTCGGATAGACGACTAAACTTGAGGTATGGGCCAGATGATATTTGATGCGAAACAGCCCGAACGGATCGCCGCTGGTCAACGTGATAGGCCCCAGGCGGAAGCGGCCGCGTTCGCGGCAGATCGTGCGCACCGTCCACGAATATTCGGTGCGGGCCGGCATGTTGCTCACGACGTGGCTGACGTGATGGCCGGGCATGTCGGAATCGTCGTCCATTTCCAGCCACATATTGGGAATGGGGCTGCGATTCCGCATGATGAACGTTTCGCCGATGGTGCTGCCCACCTGGGCGCGCCGCATGCGCGTCTGCCGCACCAGCTGCACGCGGCTCAACGCCGTGCGCGCCCAGAAGAACGACAGCAGCAGCACCAGCGTCACGGCGTAAAACACCGTGAAGAAGATCGAGCGGGTGGTGGCTAATCCCAGCACCAGCGCGACCAGACCGACAATGGCGACCGAGCGAACGCGAGTCATAGAGATCAATGATCAATGAACAATGTGCAATGTACAATGATTAATGTTGCGACAGGTGCAACCCGATCATTGAACATTGAACATCGATCATTGCTAATTCGGCTTTACTGACCCGCCCGGTACGGGCACGCTCGCCAGAATATCGCGCACGATGGATTCCGCGTCCACGTCTTTGATGCGCGCCGACGGGCTGACGATCATGCGGTGCGCCAGCGCAAACGGGGCCAGCGCCTTGATGTCGTCGGGGATCACGTAAGCGCGGCCTTCCAGCGCGGCGCGCGCCTGCGA
>JAUQXD010000769.1 GCA_030834835.1 Thermoflexales bacterium
GATAGATGGTCACTGTGGGCAGCGCCGGCCGGACGCGCTCACAGCACGTGCATTCCTAATTTGTGCAGTGTTTCGATCGGTGTAAAGCCGTTCTCGCGCAGCGGCTCGATCGCGGCGGGAGTGTGTCGCCATATTAGTGCATTCCCAGCGTTCCGCGTTGGCGCACGTAGCGTTCCAGCCGGCGGAAGGCCAGCAGGCCGATCGTAATCATCACCACCATAAAGATCAGCATCACGATGTATTCCAGAATAATTGGCAGCAGGGTGTTGGTGCTGAGCAGGAGGCCGCGCACGGCATCGAAGCCGTAGGTCAAGGGCAGGGCCAGGGCCACGGGCAACAGCCACTTAGGCAGCACGGTCACCGGGAAGTTCGCGCCGGAAAAGATTTGTATCAGAAAACTGCCTACATCGGTCAGCGTGTTGGCTTCGCGCATGACCATGACGATGGCGGCAAACATGAAACCGAAGCCGTATAGCCCGAGCAGCATTGGAATGGTGACGGCAATGGCGGCCAGCGTGTTACCATTGGCCTGAAACCCAAACAGGATTGCGCCGATAATCAGCATCACGATCGATGTTGCGGTCGTGACGATCAAATTCGTGATCGTATGGCCGACCAGCAGGACCGGACGCGAGATCGGAGCCAGCCAGTTGCTTTCCAGCACGCCGGAGTCCATGTCGTTTTTTAACGCATAGCCCATACCCCAGAAGACCGCGCTGATAAAGTTGCTCAAGACGGTGCCGATCAAAATAAACGAGATGTAATCGGTGGAGCCGGTGTAACCGGCGAAGCCCAGGGCCTTGCCGTTGACGCTGAAGGCCAAGCCCATGAAGTAGACCGGCGTCAACCACACCAGCGGCTGCAAAATATGCGAGACCGCATTCAATGGATAGCGCCAATATTGCCGCCAGTCTTTGGCGGTGACGGCATAGATCGCGCGCAGTTGAGACCGCCAGGTGGGATGGGCCAGGCTGATAATTGGTCGTTGGTAATTGGTTGTTGGTTGCTGGTAGTTACTCATCGATCATCTGCCGTTGAAATTTGTTCATTGATCATTGCTCAATATTGTCCCAGT
>JAUQXD010000770.1 GCA_030834835.1 Thermoflexales bacterium
CTTGCCTTCGATCAGCCGCTCGGCGCGCTCGACATCATGGGCGGCAGCCGCATGGTGAAACGCTTCAAGCGCCAGGCCGCTTTCTTCATACCACTGGCTGGCGCGGATGTGCAATTCGTTCAACCGGCTTTCCGCATCGCCTGTCCCTGCGGATGAGGCGAGGTTCTGATGGAGTCGTTGCCGCAGCAGATCCGCAAAGAGCTGGTGATAACGGTACCAGCGCCGCTCATTGTCCAGGGGCACGATGAACAGGTTGGCGCGTTCGAGATACTCCAGGGTGTCTTGCCCGGAAACAGAGGGATCGAGCAGCACAGCCTCACACAGCGGACCGCACAGGCGGTCGAGAATGGATGTGCGCAGCAGGAAAGTCTGGATGCGCTCGGGCTGTCGGTGCAGGACTTCTTCAACCAGATAGTCCATCACGAAACGGTGACTGCCGGTGAAAGATTGGATGAAGCTCGTGGCGTCTTGCTGGCCCTGCATGGACAGCGCAGCCAATTGCAGGCCGGCAATCCAGCCTTCGGTGCGGGTTTCCAATGCCGAGATGTCTTCGGTTGAGAGAGCCAGGCCCATCACCTGGTTCAGAAAATCGGCGGCTTCAGCGAGGGTGAAACGCAGGTCGGCGGCGCGCAGTTCGAGTAATCGGTCGCGGGCGCGTAGCCGGGCCAGGGGCAGATCGGGATCCTCACGGGTGGCGATGATCAGGTGCATCCGGGGTGGCAGGTGTTCGAGCAGAAAGGCGAGGGCGCTCTCAACCGGTTTGGCATCGATCACGTGGTAGTCGTCCAGGACTAGGACGACATTGTCCGGGAGGGTGATGATCTCATTCAGCAGGGCGGTCAGAATCGATTCGGTGGGTGGTGGCTGAGGTTGAAGCGCGTGGAGCGCCGCCAACACTTCTGCTCCAATATGCGGTGCAATTGTCTGCACAGCAGCGACGAGATACGTTAGAAAGCGGGTGGGGTCGTTATCCCCTTCGTCCAGCGATAGCCAGGCAACGCGAACCCTGGGTTCGAGGCGCTCACAGCGGGCGACCCATTCGCTGATCAGCGTGGTTTTGCCGAAGCCGGCGGGGGCAGAGACGAGGATCAATTTTCCGCCTGGCGGGAGCCCCTCGTTCAGTCGCTCGATCAGGCGGGTGCGAAGGACAACTTTAGTCCGCGGCGGCGGGATATATAGTTTAGTGGCTAACATGGGCGTGGACACAGATCAATTATAGAACACGCCCCACAATTCAAAAAGCGGCAAAACCTAGATTTCAGTGAGGCCCTTGACAGCGAAATAAGATAGTGCTATAGTAGCATCAGAAGATACAAAGCATCAGGTACGACGACTCTGGCCCTGCGGGGCTGAAGACAGTGAGACGCAGTGCTGCGGAGAACCGGCAGCGCACTGCGTCTTTTTTGTTGTCTGCATCCCACTGCCTACAGGAGGCATATGTCATTCGCTCAACGCCGTAACCGACGCATCAAACTCGTGATTCCGTTACTCATTGTGATCATTGGCGCGGCCGTAGTCGGGTCGCAGATCACCGCGGCCCAATCGCCGACGGCCCGGCCAATCGCCGGCGCGCCGTCAAGCCTCAATCTCGCTGATCCGGCTCAAGCTACTGTCCGCTTCATGCAGACGTACTACACCGCCGACTACCGTCAGCGCGATCAGTGGCTCGCGGCCCTGAAACCGCTGGCCTCGACCGATGGCTATACGCTGCTGGAGAACATGATCGCCCCGGCGCTGTGGCCTAACCTTGAGAAGACTCAAACAATCGTGGCGGCCGATCAGGTCACGGTCGAAGATCGCGGCCTCAAAGTTGAAGGCGTCTCGAAACTCACCGGCAATACCGCATGGCAGATTCGCGCCGTGGTGGTGACGCTGGCACGTGATGTGAAGTGGCCGGATATGCCAACCAACACGCATGCGACCAATGTCCTGCTCAGCTAGGAAAACGGCGTGTGGAAATTCGTGATGCTCATGTCCGACGATCAGATCAAGTTGTTCCAGGCACACCCGAAAGAGGCCAAGTGATGCGCAAGGCTATGGCACTGCTGGTCCTCGTGTGTGCGCTCACAGCCTCGACGGCGCTGGCGCAGACCGGCCTGCCACCGTGGGCCACGGTCGACAGCAACGGGCAGATCACGTTCAATCCGAACGGTCTGCAACCTACGGGCGCGATTATGCTGCCGCCTCCACCGGGTTATGCCACGGTGCAGGTCGATCTCGGTAACGGCAAACAATTCTGTGTCGGCTGCCTGACCTACAATACCTATCAAGCCGCGGATGGCAGCGCCGTCGTTATTCCCACCAACTACGCGGCGATGGTGATGGCTGACGCCCACTACAACCCGTTCAATCAACCGGTCGAAGCGTACATGGGTAACACCCTGATCGCGATGTTCGCCGAAGGCGGCAACTTCGATCCGATGGTCAACTCGGAACAGGCCATCCAGGATGCGCAGGCGATTCACGATATGCTCACCAGCGGCCAACTCGACCCGCTGTTTCTGGCGCGCATGAACGCCGAGATGAACAATCCGAACAGCCCGCTGTTTCAAAGCGATCTCTTCCTTGGGGCCGGCCTCTTCTCGTTCCGCTGCAATCCCGCCACGGGCACCTGCCGCAATCAACCGCTGAATGGGAATGGCACGCCGCAGCCCGGCTCGACACCGGGTGCCCAGCCGACGCCGCCCAATCCGACGGACACACCGGAAGAAGGCGAGTGCCCACTGAACTTGCGGGTGTCGCAGCAGCCACCCTCACTCAGCGCGAACAAACTCGCGCCGGACTATCCGATCGTGGTCGGGCAGGATCCGAACAAGCGCGGCGTGGATGTCTCGGCGAATATCGTCATTCATCCCGTCATCGTGAAATATGACGTGCCAAAGTATGAGCACGAATGCCAATTCGTCGGTGGCACGGTGACCGACAGCGCCTGCCAGAACAACCCGGGCTGGAAGAACAAGAAGATCTTCGCGGGCTGCGAAACAAAGACTGAGACCTACACCGATCAGATCGCCTTCGCCACGATCGACGCCGATCTGTCGCCCACTTCGATCCGCTGGATCACAACGGACCTGGCCGCGAAGTATCCGGGCGCGCACGTCTATCAAGCGCACTGGTCGTTGTGGCCGGGCCGCAGTCCATCGCAGGGCGGGCTGGCGGGTGATGGCGCGAGCCTCTCGGTGGTGTATACCAACCTGCCGTTGGCTGATCCTGGTACGTATGGGGTGCAGATTCAGGGCTGCACCACGGGCACGCCGTACACGGCCCCGCGCCCGTTCGCCTTCACCTATCCTGATCTGCAAGTGCATCTGCTGGAATCGACGATTATCAAGTGACAGCCTTACCCGCGAGTGTCTATGGATGAGGTTCTGCAAGTCTTGCAAGATGGCGGCGTCTACGTGCTCAACGGCGTGCTGCAAGTCGTGTACTTCATCGTTGATCATGGGCCGATGTTGATCGGTCTCGGGTGCGCAGCGCTGGTGGCCGGCGTGTTCGATCGCTGGATCGTCATGCTCGCAGTGACTATGCCAGCACGACTGGGGCAGTCAGCCCCGCGCCGGGTGAATCGGCGGCCTTACCTGCGCACGCTCATCACGTGTGGTATCTGGCTCGTCGCGGTGAGCGCCTATCCCGCCCCGGTGCCGCAGCTGGGTGCCGCGATGTGGGTGGCTACGGTAGTAGTTGTTTTGTTACTGCCAACCGAGCGGGTTCCAGTGCTCGCGGCCTGCAAGAACATCATTCTGACGTACGCCTGCGCGCTGCTGGGTTTTCTGTGGTACGTCAACACCACCGCCGCCGCGTCACCGCGCGAGTGGGCGGCCATCATCGGCGGAGTCGGCGCGGCGCAGGATACGCTGGCTCAGAATCAGAGCCTGGTGCTGACGATCGGGACGATTGGTCTGACCTGGTCGGGACCTTTCGCCACGGCGCTGTATGTGTTCAAACGGCTGACCGCGCACATGGAGTCGCTGGCGAATCCCTGGCACAGCGCGGCTGAGATTCTGCGCGACATTCGGACGCGGGCGGCCTGAGGGCCTGGCGGAGCGACGCGACGACACCTGCCTGACGTAGATCCGGAACAGTCCGGTGAGATGCTTCAGGACATGAGCGAGGCCCTTGCCCGGGCTCGTGCCTTGAAGTCTCTCACCGGACCCTGGTCCGACCAATCTAATATGACGAGGAGGCCGTCCATGTCGCACGCGATCCCGAATCTGAGTGTCAATCCGATCTATGCAGTGCTGTGGGTGTTGCTAGGAGTGTGGCTGCTGGTCATCGCCCTCATCACCTGGCGGCACTTCCGCCACGCGCAGCAGAATCAACCGTTCGACCCGTCACCGTGGCAGGTCAGCCGGGCAGAGCCGCTGCTGATCGAGGGTGTGGTTGTTCGTCGAGACGAAGAACCTGCGCCGCTCGTATTGGCTGAACCATCGCCGGTGCACCGGGTAGCCTGAGGTCGCGCTGCAAGGGGTGAAGTCTTGCCCCTTGCAGCCGCGGGAGCAGGCCGGGCAATAACTTCAGACAGTCGTTGGCTTCAGGGCAGTCGTGCGTTGAAGCGAGCGACTGTATTCAACTGATAAAACCATGTTTAGTCCGATTGCACATCGACTTCGATCCAATTTCAAACAATTCCTGGATGGGCCGATCGCCCCGGTGCGACCGCGCCCGATCCGGATTCCCGATGATCTGATCGTGGCGGATAACGGTGCGGTGTATGACCCGGCGACCGGGAACCTGGACTATCTGTGGTTCGAACTCACTGAGCGGCTAACCACGGGCGACCAGCACTACTTCAAAGCCGTCCAGCTGGCGATGCTGACGGTCCTGCCCAGGCAGGACCACGAACAGTCGACCATCTTGCTCGAAATGCAGAAGGCGCTCAAGGCTGTCAATACAGCACAGATCGATCTGGTCTGTCTCTCGGCCAACATTCTCGATCCCGATATCGGCGTGATGCAGAGATTACTGCGCGACGATTAAGTCGGCGGGCGAAACATCTTGCAATCCGATTGACTTTCAACACCCCAAAGGACTATGCCATGTCTGAATTGAAGAGTTTGCGGGCTTGCCTGTTTGAAGGCTTTGTCGATGCGGGCGTCCGTGACCCACAAGACCCTGACCTGATCTGGGCGATGCACGAAGGTATTGCCCGCCTGAATGATTACCGCCGGGAGTGGCGTTCAATTAAGGTGCGTACGGATCACATGTGCATTCGCGGCTGAGCGATTCACCGGCAAGAGATGTACTTCTTACAGGCCTGGGCGTTGGGCCGCGACAGTGATTCGAAGTTTTGCGCGGCACCGAAGGTGGCGATGATTTTGTTCTACCGGGAGGTGGATCAACTGCAAGCGGCCAAGTTTACGCATTGGGCAATGGATCAAGGCAAACCTGTGCGAATGAATTCTGCTCTCGATTGATCCGTATTACGAGACTGTGTCGCAAACAAAACGTGCGGACTATGACAAACAGTCCGCACATTGTTTTGAAGACATGACCGGGCTAGGGGGAGGCGCTCCTGATAGCAAAGCGCGATGACTGATAAACCGTTTTTCAAATAAGATCAAAGCTTAACCTGAATACGTGTTGCGCCAAAGTGAATGTATTGCAAAAATGATTACTAGGCGCATTGCCAAACGGCGTTTCAGGTCGTTTCGTCATGCTCGATACTTTCGCTGTGCTACATATTTCAACATGTCGACAATTTCTAAAAATGCGTCGCTGATTCTTTTGGATGAGAAAGTAACTAACTTTGTATCACCCAGCGGGCCAGAGTTTAATGTCATAGGCTTTTCAGCAAGTACCAAAACTGGCAAATTGCGTGCTTTTGCAACATCGATCTCATGACGCAACCAAGTTAAATCACCGGACGGACTCAGAATAACGATGAAGAGATCAAATGGATCTTTCTGGCGCGCAAGCACTTTATCGGAAACAGAGCGCGGCTTTGCACTTACACTAGAAGTGGACTGTACCTCTAGGCTCTCGAACATCTTTTGGAGGTTATCGACTAGTCGCTTGCTTTGTTTATCAGAGCGATAAGATATAAAACATCGCAACCCTGTAACTCCATTAAGAGCAGAATTTTCATTTGAATACGTTTGCGGCGTATTGTTCCAGCTGCTCATGTTCGGGCGCGTAAGTTGAAGGGGTTCCTCCCTGGTCGGCGGCTTAAGCTGAATCGGGGTGCCAAGAACAGACGCAGCTTGGCCTACAGCATTTGCGAACTCTTGTCCGAAGGTGCGAAGGTCTCGCGCCATATCCTCATAGTCTTCGTGCAACGCATTAAACCCACGCCGATATCTCTCGCTTCGTTGTGCTTGCTGGTCTTTAAGTATCTTCCTCCGGATCGTCGCGGATCGATGAGCGCGTAGATAGACAGCGAGAACAATCACAGTACCTATCACAATGACAAGCAAGAATACGTCGTTCATGCGCTATCCTCTTTGTCTTTGTTTTCTGCCGCAGGTAACGCCTTGGTGTCCATTAATCGAACTAGGGCTTTCAGTTGCGTCTCCTGAGACGTCATCACCTGCTTTAGTAGCTCGTGGGTAGACTTGTCTGCAACATATATATCCTTAAGAGCAGTCATTACACCCTGTTCTAGGACATCATGCCTTGTTTCTAGTGCTTCGAGCCTGTCCTCTTTAATAGAGGAGGAATTCTTTCCTATCATGAAGGCGACAATTGCAAGGAGGACAATTATTATTCCAATAAGAATAGCAGAGTCCATTTCATTACTCCTCATTGTGATAGTGGGCTACCACTGCGACGAATTGTTTTGCGAGGTGACATGAAATTTCAAGCTTCCGGATCTCATTCTCTTTTCTTGTCAGTTTCCTTCCCTTTCAGATAGTTGCCAATCGCAATAGTAACAATACTAACGGCCATTGCACCAAGAAGCCATTTATTCAGATCGTAAACTTGATCTATACTCTGTCTGATTGCGAGTGAAGTTTCTTGTTGACTGGACTTTAAGTTGTCTATATCTCTTCGTAGTAGGGGTATTTCGAGTGCTTTCGCAGGGCTATCTAAGATTACTTGTTCCAATTGTGACTGTCGCGTTTGAAGCCCAGTCACCGAAGTATCCAGACGGGCCAGTTGCGCTCCGATTTGAGACTGATCAGGAATCTGGGTTAGTGCTTGCACAGTTGTCTTCAGGCTCTCCAAATCCGTGGCAATACTCGCGATTTCTGCTTTGATGTCGTCAAACTCCTGTCGATTTATAGTGATGCTCTGCTGCGTAGTTCCTGTTTGAGTAGCTGAAAGAACTGCCGCTAATAGTCCGGCCACCACAGCGATTACCACCCCGGCGAGTTGGAACCACTCTGAAGGAAAACGTCGTCTTGATTTCATCTTCCGTCTCCAACATTCATAATTTTGCTGATCAAGATGTGCTGATGTGTCGCAATGTGTGATGATACTGGATAGACCGTCCAACATTGATTGAGATAATTACATTCACCGCGTCGGCCGATGTCTGAAATGTAGTATATGCCCGATTCAATTGAAGTCAACCTGACGCGGTTGGCTTGACGGTTTGACCTGAGCAGCGGGCACCCGGGCGAGAGGCCCCCGCACCTTTCGTTAGAAAGGCCCTCTCGCTTCAATCAACTGCGTTTACAGTTCCAGCAACTCCAACAACTGCTGACTATTCTTCGGGTCGGCGTCTTTGATTGCACGCTTGCTCAAGGCCGCTGCGGAGGTGTACCACGCGCGCAGGGCTTCGATGTCGGCGGTCTGCTGAGCCGACAACTGTTGATAGGTCTGAATGGCCGACTGCTGATTGATGTCGGCTTTGGCAAAGGCTTCCACCAGCGCATTGATCGCCGTCAATCGCTCGGCTCCCCAGTTGGCGGCGCTGAGCAGGGCGGCTTTTTCGGGCGCGAGTTTGGCCGCCACATCGACCCGCGATCGCCAGCGTTTGAGCGTTTCAGCGGTCGATTCGGATGGGCGGGCGGCCACCGTGCCGGTCGGTTGGCCGTCTGGTCCTTTCACGGTTTCGTACTGCGTCGTCAAGCCCAGGGCAGTGAGTGTCGGCTCATCGTCCTTGTAGACGATGCGGCTGGTCTCGGACAGGCTGGCCATTTCTTTGTTGGCGGCTTCACGGGCGGCGGTTTCGGTGAGGGTGGCCTGAGTCTGCACACTCAGCGCATCGGGCACGGTGGAATGACCCAACCGGATGCGCGCCAGCAGCGCCGCCCGTTCGGTGAGGATGGGCGGCGTGCAGCCCACCTTGCCGATGACGGCTTGCGCTTTGGCCTGCTGGCCGTTGGCCGTGAAGACTTCAACTTTGTGTTCCAACTGCGCTTGCGACAACATGCTTTCCTCCAAGAAGTATGATGTCGGCACGAGTCTGCCATCAGGCAGGCGTCTGCCGCATTACGCAAGAGATGAGGCCGATTTCGGCGGTTGTCCGGCATGAACCGTTGGGGCAGGGGCCACACCCGGCGGTGCTGGTTCCGGTGACGGCAATACCCGGTCTACCGACGACGTTCGTCAAGAACATGACGGCGTCCGTCAAGAGCGTGACGGCGGCGGTAAGGCTCGTCACGGGGAAGCGCGTTCAAGCTGCGACGAGCCTCATTCTGATGACGCCGGTGATCAATAATTGCCACGGTAGCGCCTATTCTGGCAACGGGAACGCTCATTCTGATTACGAAGATGATCAATAATTACAACGGCGACGTTCATTCTGGCTACGGCGATGGTCATTCTGGCCGGAATGGGTATCGCCGTGGCTGGAATGAGGGCTGCCGTCGTTGGAATCAGGGCCGCCGTCGTTAGAACGCTGGCTGCTGCTGCTGGAACGTGGGAGGTTGTGTCTGGAATCAAGGTTACCGTTATTGATCGGCGCATCGTCGACGTGGGAACGAAGGTTGCCGTTGTTGTCCGAGTTAGACCCGTTGCTGTTCGCTGTGCAACCGCCTTGCCCCTACACCTCGACGTTATAGCATGAGGGGCGGGAAAAGGGAAATGCAGTCGTCCTGCCCCACTTTGAATACTATCAGCATTTCCTCCCCGCCATGATTGCTCGTCTTCACCGCGCTCTCCTCCGGCTTTCTTCTATTCGTCTTCGTCCTCGTCTTCCTCATCCCCATCTTCAAATAGAGAATTTAACCCGTCTTCATAATCTGACAACACCTCATCAACGACGGAATCTGCATCGCAATGAAAAGCGGCGTCACCTTCATCGTAAGGAACGTATGCATAAAAGGCCGAGTTTGCTAGATCGCACAGAAATTCGGTCAACTCGTCTCGCGTGGTAAACGTCCTAGACATTCGAGGTTCATCATGATCGTTGATCGTGATAGTCCCGGCCTCTTCATCCCAATCGGCATCTTCCATTGCCTTCTCAACTGCCTTTCGCGCTTCACTATCCCATAGCATTTCGAGGCGCCCCATCTCATATTCCCAGGCCAACGCCCAACGATTCAAGAAATCATCTAAGGCCCTATTCAATTCAGGCCGGGCAGTGACATAGTTGCTGATGGTTCTCCTGGATGGGCGACGATTGTGCGCGACACAATTCCGCATGGCTTCGATCGCTTCCATGCGTTCTTTCAAGCCTGCCACAAACACAGCGTCGTCTTCATCTTGAACCGGTAACCGATCCAATTCGGCTCGAAGTGCTTCGTAAGTCTCCTTATCCCTTATAAGCTCAACAAGAGTAGGTAGTTTTGTTACTTCAGGCCGTTTATTCAGGTTGACGTATTGGCTGAATGTCAGGAAAAAGAATTCATTCTCCGCTACCTTATGCATGTGATCTTCAGTTGCCGGATTCATCGGCTTCATTACTTCATCGCGTAATAGATTGTATGGCTCATCTTGGTAGGCGTGAAGATAGATGACACTGAGCACGCGACGCAATTTCATTTCCAAAACGAATATTTCTTCCGCGTACTGAGCGAGTTCCTGTCGCAAGAGCGGATCTTCAAATTTCACAACATGCTCAATGGGCGCGGCCCGCAGCGCGTCGGCGAACTCATCTATAACCGTACGGGCGCTGGCGGTTTCGTCGGGCAGATCAAGGGTAAAGCCTAAGACGACCCGCTGCACGGCGGGAGTGGCTTCACCATTCGCAAGCGTAAGTCGGCGTTCATAGTTAATTTGCACCGTGCGCCATAGCGCGTCGAAATCAAATTCGTTCAAGTTGTCGATGAGAACTCGACTGATTCGCTCAGTCAATACTTCTTGAATCGAGGTTACTTCCTCGTGCTGGTACACAATGACAAACTCGAAGATCATGGTTACACATCTCCCAAAAGTTGTTCTTCGAACCAGTGCTTGGCAGCTTGCCAACCGGCTTCGGCCATAACGCGCAAGGCTTGAACTCTCTGGCTTTCTGCATCCAATCGCTCAACTACCTGCCGCTGAACCTCCAGTGGTGGAATCGGTAATTCTAATGATTTGAACTCCTCTTTGTTAATGTTTGGCTGGCCAGACGGACGCTGGATGGTCGCGACCCATTCCCGATAAGCCGAGGTTTTGGTGAAGTAGTAAACAAAGCGCGACATCACTCGGCTCTGATCAAATCGGAAGCGGATGCAGTAGCCCGCGAAGACCGCAGGGCCAAGGTCCTGCGTGTATATAAAGGTCTTTCCAGCGGTCGCACCACTGCGCGCGAAGAGTATATCGCCGTCCTCAAGAGCACAGTCTTCCTCGATGATTTCAGCTGTCACGAATTCATGACCAAGCGGGATTCCGTCGTCTCGAAAATCCGTAATGCGGATGTACTTCGGTTGGTCATCTGATGTTCTCTTAACGGCTCGTGCTCCCGAGCCATAGGCAGGTTCATCAATGGTAAGAGAACCAAGCGAATAGAAGGGAAAGGGCTTCGTAGAAGTGTGTTCTCGGTAGAGGTATGTTTTTGGGTCAAACCGTCCTCGAAGCTCGTGATATTCTATGGCATAAGCCTTGCGCTCGACTTTGGACGGCGGGGTTAGGCCGAGGGTGGAAAGAAGGAAGCCGTCGAGCCCAGAAAGCAATGTGTCAGCTTCTGCTAACTTCCGCAATCGCTCCGCCCGAGCTGCGTCCATCGCAGCAACGAGATTATCTTGAACCTCTAGGTGAGGCAGAGGAATTCGTAATGCAGAAACTTCTTCAGCGTTGATATGAGGTTGTGCTGCCCGTCCGCGGACCAGATTCAACTGCAATCGTCCGATCTCGGTATCGAGGAACATAGCAACGAAGCGGGCAGAGGCAGAGGGCCGAAACGTCAAGATAAGGTCATATGCCGCGTAAGCCCCCGCCAATGAAGCGGGAATAACAGCACAGTCACCTGTGTTCACACCGCTTCGAACGATGATGAGTTCGCCACCAGTTAACCTGCATTTTTCTAACGACCTAGGCTGTACTGCCGCAATATGAAGCAGCGTTTCCGCGTTGACCTCGCCGTCTTTGATGTCGGTAGCCCGTACAAATGGAACCGTATCGGCGCCTGGTTCGAGATATGGTGGTGGCGTACCAGTGCCATAGCGTATCTCGTAAATGACAGCGCCAAGATTGGTTACCGGGAATTTTGCCTTTTCCAACGGAGCGAGCCGAGCACGAACCCAAGGTTGATGAAAGATGACATCAGCGCGTCCTGCAATTGCGCCCCGCCGAACAGCAAAACATCTCGCTTTGCCTTCTTCAACAGGGCTTAGATAAAAAAAGGCGTTGGGTCCTTCTGGAACGACCGCCACTGCGCAACGAGGCCGGTGTCGGGAATGATTTCGCGATGGCGCTCACTCCAGGCGGGCTTCTTCGGGTTGGCAGTGCTCCACTCGTAATACGCTCGAAAGTCAAAAAGGTCGCAGCTCAAGCGCAGGATGCGCTGCTTGCCGTTGTGCTTTTCCTCGCCAGATTGTTCGACAGTCTCAATGAAGGTCTTCCGCCCTGTAGCGTCGTAACCGATGTTTTCGGCGATCGCCATGAATATCGGAGCGTCATCAGGCACTTGCTCTCCATCCTTCAGTCGGCGAAGGAAGACGAGACTCGCTTTCACACCGGCGTCGTAATGTGCAAACGCAAACTGGGGAAGGGAGACGACGGCAAGCAGTTGAAAATGAGCAAGCAACCACTCACGCACGCGTTGAAGGGCAGAGTTAGTGAGGACGCCATCAGGCAGCACGATTGCGGCGCGGCCCGTGCCGGGCTTCAAGAAAGAGTGAACGCGCTCCAAGAAGAGGAGTTCAGTCTTAATGCTGGCGCGATCTTTGACGGCTCTCGCACCGCGCTTAGCGTCGGCCTCGTCCTTGGCTGATTCGTCTGGTTCGGTATCGGTAGTGCTCTTGCTAATGTATAAACGGAGATCGAACTGATCCAGATAACCCTCGCCCTTTTCAGTGCGCTTCACCACGGAGCCGAAAGGTGGGTTGGTCAGCACAAGGTCGAAACGTCCTTCGCGAAGGGCTTTGTTTGTGTCATAGAGATAAACGCGATTCTCGCCTTTCGGCTTGCCTTCGGCGTCTTTAGGCCGTTCAAAGAAATCCAGCGCATCATGGCCGATGATATTTGTATGACCATCGTCGTGAATGATCATGTTCATCTTCGCGACTCGGGCTAACTCCTCGTTAATCTCAATGCCAAACAGTCTCTTGGCCGCGAAATCATTCCAATAGGCAAAGTGTTTCTGGCTTTGCGTGGCATCGGTGCGGTGTTTTGGAAAGCGTCGATCTGCTTCACGGAGTACATGGTCAAGCGCGTAGAGGAGAAAACCACCAGAACCACAGGCTGGATCAAGCACCATATCGCTACGCTGGGGGTTTAGCATTTCAACGGCGAAGCCGATAAGTTCGCGTGGGGTAAAATACTGACCGAAATCACCCTTGAAAAATCCACCCATAAACTCTTCAAATGCAACACCTTTGGTGTCGAGTTCGGTGCGGTCAAGTGAGATGCCCTCTAGATGCTCCACAACCTGAGCAAGGATGGGCGGATCGATGTTGATTTTATCGGTGAAGACATCCGGCTCCAACTCTTGCTCGGCAGTGTAAAGTTTGTGGATGCGGCTAGCAAGATCATCGACGCTCTCCTCGCTCTTGCGCTGAAAAGTATACGGGTTGCCATCTTCGCGATCTTCATTCTTTTCATCACGATGCTTAATGAAGATAATTTTGCAGAACTCGCCAAACGCTGCGATGGGGCTACGTTTTCCGCCTTCCCAAAGCGTCTGATGGCATTTGCGAATAGCGGCACGCAGTTCTTCACGCGGGATAGCCGGAAGATCGCTTGCAGCCTCTTGTGTGCCATCGGGAAGTAATCGAAATCCACCTTTGTAAAAGCGCCAGGCGGGTGGTTTGCTGTAACGAACGGGAATATCGGCAAGTTCATTTTTGTCACGCTCGCCTGGGGGAAACTTGTCAAAGCGTAACAGACGGCGAGTCAGGCCAGCGATAGCTCCGCAGAAAGGCGCGCCAAGGTTGGCACGGTTGCCACAGGCCTGCTCGATGGATTGGGCAAACTCGGCGTCGGACACATCCGCGCGCTTACATTCAAACACGAAGTACGGCGACTTAAGCTCGTCGTCTTTGTCGGCATAGATGACGAGATCGGCGAGATCGTTGGG
>JAUQXD010000074.1 GCA_030834835.1 Thermoflexales bacterium
TCCTCGCCGTGTACGATCGCGGTGACACGTGCAATCGAACGCCGCTGCCACATCGTCGTGTGCGAAATCGCGTCCTTGATCGCCCAGCGTTCACGCGTGCCCACCGCTGCCCGATCAGCCTCGGATAGCGTCGCGCTGAAGGCTTGTAGATCAGCATAGGCGCGATCGAGCAGGTCGATCAATCGGGTTTTCGTGTCGGTCATCGAATACCTGCCTTGCGTTTTTCTTTTTCTTGGGCACGCAGATCAACCAGCGATTCGGTGCCCTTGAGCAAGCGCTCGATATTCGGCCGCAGCGCGTAGGCCACCAGTGTCAGAGCGCCCAGGCCGTAAGCGACGTATTCCCACGGCCCATGCCCCAGCAGGGCACGTATCGCAAAAATCACCACGATGGCCAGCCCTGCTACGAGCGACGTCAACGACGCGATGCGAATGACAAACATGCCGATGGGGAAGAACGGCAGCGTGAAGATCAACGAGGGGAACCAGAACCCGGCGGCCACACCCATGTTGGGGGCTGTGCCTGCGCCGCCGCGAAACGCCAGATAGATCGAGGCATTGTGACCGAGAATCACGCCCCAGCCCGCAAACACCTCCGCCCACAGATTCCCTTGAAACACCATACGCGCAAACGCGACGCCGGCCATGCCCTTGAGCAGATCGCCGATCACCGTCAGCGTCGCTGCGCCAAAGCCGCCCGCGCGCAGGGCATTCGTGCCGCCCGTGCGGCCGCTGCCTTCTTCCGTAATGTCGCGCTCGCGCAGCACACCGATGATGATGAAACCAAACGGAATTGATCCAAATAAATAGCCGCCGATCGCCGCGGCGATCTGTCGGACCGCGTCCGGCCAATCGATAACTTGCAGGCCGATCACTGTGTGTAAGCCATTTTCCGCTAACACGATTGTGATGGCGGCCGACGCGACCAATAACGCCAACAACGCACTGGCACGATAGACTCTGCGTTTCATGCGTCTCCCTGGGGAACCGAAGATGTAATGCTATAACCCGCAACTCGATTGCCCGATACTGTCATGCCCGCTCAATGTTAACTTCACTTACCCGTCCCTCAACAATCCGAAAGGCGCGCACACTCGGCGGCGACTGATTCAAGGCGATAATCACGTAGATCGAATCCGGGTACAACGCCTGCGCGATGTCGGTCGGTGACGGCACCGGCGGCCCGGCCGGATGCGAGTGAAAAATGCCCAACGGCTCGAAATCGCAGGCGACCATCGCTTCGATGAACTCGCGCCCGTCCATCTGATAAGCGACCGCGCTGCGCAAAACATTCGGCACGGGCAGCACGGCCTCAACCCGATTGGCCTGTCCGGCCAGCAGCCCGCACCGCTCTTCCGAACGATCCGCCAGCACATGTGCCAGCATCTGGTCAAAGTGATCGGCTGTAAGGGTGATGGTCTCCGGCGGCATAACGCGATTATACCGCTAACCGTGACGCCAATGCAATTGTCATTACCCCGCCATCATCCCGCCATCGGATGGAATCCGACGGCTACTCACGCCAAACCCACTGCGCGGGTTTCCTGACCCTGGCCGTCGATTTCCAATCGATGGCACGCGCCGCCCACCACCGCCCCGCCATCGGATGGAATCCGACGGCTAATCATGCCAAACCCGCGCAGCGGGTTTCCCAACCATAGCCGTCGATTTCTAATCGATGGCGCAGCCGCGACGGGTCGCCGGACACACTCAATGGCAACGCCGCCAGTTTCCCTCTTGACTTTTTATCACATCTCAACTAAAATTTAGGCAATCCTAAATTTTATTCTAGGTTAAGCAAATGGATAAACTCAGCCCGCCGATGGAAGACTACCTAAAAGCCATTTACATGATCCGCGAACGCGCGGGCCACGTCACGACGACGGCTATCGCTACGGCCCTGAGTGTGACGCCCGCCAGCGTCACCGGCATGATCAAGAAATTGGCCGAGTTGAAGTTGGTGCGGCACACGCCCTATCAGGGCGTGGAACTGACCAAAGCCGGCGAGAAGGTCGCGCTGGAAATCGTGCGCCATCACCGCTTGCTGGAACTGTTCCTGATCGAAGCGTTGGGCTATTCGTGGGACAAAGTTCATGCCGAAGCCGATGTGTTGGAGCACGTCATCAGCGAAGAATTTGAAGAGCGCATCGCGGCCCGGCTGGGCAATCCGCAGGTCGATCCGCATGGCGATCCCATCCCGGCCAAAGACGGCACCCTGATCGCCATCGCCGAACAATCGCTCTTGCAGTTAGGGCCGGGCTGCACG
>JAUQXD010000771.1 GCA_030834835.1 Thermoflexales bacterium
CGAGGCCAACGCCGAAGCGCTGCAGGAACAGGTCGAGGACTTCGTCGGTCAGCAGATCGCTGAGAACATGGCAAAGCAATACGAGAAGCGCGAGCCGTTGGACGATCTGATGCATCGCCCATTTGAGTCCTTAAGCGAGCACGAACGCGACGAACTGCGCCATCAGGTGGCGCGCCTCGCCGCGCAGTTGCGGAGCAGGGCGGCCTTGCGGCAGAAACGCGGCAAAGAGGGCACGCTCGATCCCAAAGCCACGCTGCGCGCCAACCTGCAATATGGCGGCATCCCCATCGAGATGAAGTACAAGCACAAAATGCTGAAGCCCAAACTCGTCTTGATTGCGGACGTGTCCACCTCCATGCGCCCCGTGGCCGAATTCATGGTGCGCCTGATGTACGAACTGAGCGATCAGATTGCGCGGGCGCGCTCGTTTGCCTTCATCAACCACATCCACGATCTGACGCACGAATTTGAGCACGGCCGCGCGCGTGAGGTGGTGCAGGATGTGCTGGAACGCATCCCGCCCGGCTATTACAACACCGACCTGGGCGCGTCGCTGGCCGAATTCACGCACGATCACTTTGACACGATCGATCGCCGCACGACGGTCATTTTCCTCGGCGACGGGCGCAACAACTACAACGATCCGCGCCTCGATCTGATCGATCAGAGCAAACGCCGCGCCCGGCGCGTGCTGTGGTTCAACCCCGAACATCCCGCGCAATGGCGCACCGGTGATAGCGACATGCTGCAATACGCGCCGCTATGTCACGCCGTGCATCGCGTCAGCAATCTGGCCGAATTGGCCGAGGCGGTCGATCGGTTGTTTGATTAGCCCTGTTTTAGTGGTAAGGCTCCTCACCGCAGAGACGCAGTGAACGCAGAGACGTGGTTGCTCTGCGCCCGCGGCGTTTCTGCGGTGTATTTTCTGGCAGACCGATTGTCACTTGCCCTTCCGTATGGATTAAACTACAATTTTGATGGCGTCTGGTGCGACCGTCTTCGAATCGCCTATCGCGGCCCACGCGGGAGAGCCTGTGCAGGACAAGCGCAAAACCAAAGATCAACTGATTGATGAACTTGTCAGTCTGCGCGTGTATGTGGCCCAATTACAGGCCGAACAGGCGCCGCCGCCACTGGGATTCACCGCGCATTACAACGAGTTCGATCCGCGGGTCTTGCTCGAGAGTACGGCTGACTGCATATGGGCCGTCGATCAGCAATATCATTTGCTCTGGGGTAACACGCCCTTCCGGCAGACTGGCTGTACGGCCTTTGGGCGCGAATTGACGCCGAGCGACGACGTGTTGATCGACCGGCTTCCGGCCGACCTGCGTGACGCCTGGCGCGGCTACTTCGATCGGGCGCTGCGCGGCGAAAAATTTGGCATCGAACTCGCTGCCAGACTCACACCTCAACCCCGGATCATGGACTACCAGTTTAGCCCGATTGCCGCCAGAGATCAGGTTATCGGCGTGGTCGTGTCCGGGCGCGACATTACCGAACGCAAGCGGGCTGAAGGCGACGTTCGGCGGCTGAATGTTGAGCTGGAGCAGCATGTGATCGAGCGGACCCGGGAACTGGAAGCAGCGAATGCCGCGCTGCGGGATGATATTCATCAGCGGCAGCGCATTGAAGAGCTGCTGCACGGGTCGGAACAGCGCTATCGCACGCTATTCGAAAATGCGGGTGACGCCATCTTCATTGTCGATCTGAG
>JAUQXD010000772.1 GCA_030834835.1 Thermoflexales bacterium
AGTTCCACTACAGCCGATAGCACCTCAGCCCCGATCGCGGCTTCCGCTTCTTTCAGCGCTGGCGTGGCCCACGGCGCGGCTTTGAATTTGCCCAGCAGCCCGTCGATGGCGCGCTGTTGATCGGGCTTAAACACGATGGCAAAGTCTGGCGTGCGCAAATTTGCACTGCCAGTGGCGATGCCATCATTTGTCGCGCGCTCGATCACGAGGTTGAACAACTTCGTATCGAGGTTGAGACGGCTCTTCAACTCTTCGCGCGGCATGCCCGATCGTAACGGATGCGCCCGATGATACGCGCTCAACTCGTGCGCGATTTTCGTCTTCAGCGCCGACCAACTACTCGCGGCGATGAAGAGATCGTCTTTCAGCGCGAACACCTGCCGCGTCTCGATCAATTCCGCCAACGCCGAGCGTGCCACGTCACCCGCCAGGTCCGCGCGCTTGAACCACTCGCCAGAATTGCCCGGCCCGCTTTTTTCAAGGGCTTTCAGCAAGAGTTCGGCGGGTGTGCCCTGCGCCAGCGTCGTCAGCCGCGCGATGACATCCGGCTTGAAGCGCCGATGCCGTCGCCCTGGCTGCGGATCAATGATCGTGCCGCCGCCCAGCGTGATCGACGGGGAGGGCAGTCGCACGATGAAACGATCGCCCTTCAGCAGTGCCAGTGGTTCGCGCAGCGCAAATTGCACCCATGCCGTGTGACCGGGCGCGATCACTTCATCGTTGAGCAGGCGAATATGCGCCGGCACTTCGGCCGCGCCGTGAAAGAACTTCACTTCGGCGTTATGGCCGATCGGGCGCGGCGAGGATGCCAGATGTTCGAATTGCGCGTCAAGCAAAATCGTCGGCGTCAGCCAATCGGGTGTGGTGATGACGTTGCCCCGATCGACCTCGGCCAGCTCGACGCCGCTGAGATTGACGGCGACGCGGCTGCCGGGCACCGCGTGATCGATTTTGGTCTTGTGCGATTGCAGGCCGCGAATGCGCGCGCGCAAATTCTTCGGCAAAATAGCCACTTCATCGCCGACGTTCAGCGTGCCGTCGATGAGCGTGCCGGTGACGACGGTGCCAAACCCTGCGATGCTGAACACTCGATCGACCGACAAACGCGGGTGACCGCGATCGGCGCGGGGCGGCTGTTGCTGCAACACTTGATCGAGCGCGGCCAACAACGCCGGGATGCCATCGCCCGATCGAGCGGACACCGGCACGATCGGGGCGTTAGCCAGCACCGTACCGCGCAGCGCCTCGCGCACATCAGTGGTGATCAGTTCGAGCCAGTCGGCATCGACGAGATCGATCTTGGTGAGCGCGACCACGCCGCCGTTGATTTTGAGTAGATTGAGAATCGCCAGATGCTCGCGCGTCTGCGGCATCACGCCTTCGTCGGCGGCGATCACGAACAGCGCCGCATCGATGCCGCCCACGCCCGCCAGCATGTTCTCGATGAAGTCGATGTGGCCGGGCACGTCCACAATGCCGATCGGTTCGCCGCCGGGCAGCGTCAGCCACGCAAAGCCCAGATCGATCGTCATCTCGCGTTCGCGCTCTTCCTTGAGACGATCGGGGTGCGTGCCGGTGAGGGCTTGCACCAGCGTGGATTTGCCGTGATCGACGTGGCCGGCGGTGCCGATAACGCGCATCTTACTTGATCCGCAGCACGGGCCGGGGCAGGCCCACGCCGTCTTCGGGCATATGGGCAGGTGGCACGGACACTTGTGGCAGTGTGCTCTGATTGGTATCCACTAAGCCGGTGACGGCCGAAACAAAAGCCTGTACCATCTTCTCGTGATCGGCGCGTAGTTCGGCGATTTTGTCGCCGAGCGGCGTGGGAAAGGTCTCAATCCGATCGAGCCGTTTGTCCGCCTCGTTGTGAACGCGATCGTGCTCGTGCCAGCGCTCATCCAATTTGGGCGGAATCTTGGCCCAGCGCTTTTCAAACTCACCTAGAAATTCTTCGAACTGGCGCTTGACGCGCTCTTCAAACAGACGCTCCACTTCGCCCAGTTCGGCGGTGCGCTGGCGCAGGGTCTCCTGGAAGGCCAGCAGATCGTGCTCGGCGCGCTGATTGATCTGCGCCTGTTCGCGCAGCTTGTTCATGATGCTGGTGTATTCCACCACCTGCTCGCGATATTGAGTGATCTGCGTCTCAAAGGCCTTGATCTGCTGCTGCACGCGGAAATCGGCGCTGCGCAGGTCCTGCACTTCGCGATCGTGTTCGACCATGCGGGTGTTCAGCGGCTCGAAGCGCGGCGGAATTTTGCCCAGCAGATCCTCCAGCACTTGCAGCTTGCCAAAGATCGCGTCGAATTTCTTGAACTGTGTGGTCGTCTCCTGCTCCAGCGCCAGCAGGCGTTTCACATCCTGACGGCGGCCTTCTTCCAGGTAGGGCACGCCGCGGGTGCGCTCTTCCACCAACTGCGAGGCCACTTCGATCTGGGGCTGCAGGCGTTGGATCATTTCGCCCAGGCGCTTCTCTTCGGCGCGGCGGGTGGGCAGTTCGTCTTCGAGCTTGCCCAGGCGGGGCAGCTCTTTGCGGATTTCGCTGATCTGCCGCTGGAGCGTTTCGACCTCCAGAATGCGCACCCGATCGGCTTCGCGGGTGGCCTTCTTGATGTCGTCGTCGTTGCGGTTCATTTCCGCGATCAATTCGGTCTTGTACTCTTCCAGGATGCTATCGTACTTCTGGGTCTTGGCCAGCGCCGTTTGCGTCGTTTTGAGGTTGGCGTCCAGATCCTGAATGCGCCGGGTCAGGTCGGCAATCTCGTTGGACTGTCCGACCAGTTTTTCTTGCAGCACCGCGATCTGGGCGCGGTCTTTGTGGCGCTCTTCTTCCATGAATTTGAGCAGTTGATTGATTTGATTGATTTCCAGTTCCATACGGCCTCCTGCGGTAACGACGCCTGCGTGGTGTGGCGCGATTATACAATGAGCAATGCACAATGCACAATGGACAATGAACAATGACAAATACCGAAGGATGGATGACGAGTGATGAGTGACGAGTTACCGATTGACCGGTTGACCAATTTCCTGATCTACCAATCTACCAACTTACCAATCCCTTCGTTTCCCGCTATAATCGCCGCATGAAGATTGGATTGGATACGCGGTTGACCTACTATCGACGCTACAGCGGCATCGGGCAATATATTGTGCATCTGGCCGAGATGCTGCCCGCGCTGGATGTCGACCATTCGTACACGCTGATTCACAGCCGCAAAGATCAATCGCCGCCAGGCGCGGCCAACGCTCGACAGTGTGCGGCGTGGACGCCCAGCCATCACCGCCTTGAGCAGTGGGCGCTGCCGATCGAATTGGCGCGGCTGCGCCTCGATCTGCTGCACAGCCCGGATTTTATCCCGCCGTTTCGGGGCGGCTTTCGCCGCGGCCTCCGCCGCGTGATCACCGTTCACGATCTCAACTTCCTGTACTATCCGCAGTTCCTCACTGCCGACAGCCGCCGCTACTACAACGATCAAATCGAGCGCGCCGTCACAATGGCCGATCATATCCTGGCCGATTCATATGCGACCAAGCTCGATCTCATCAAGTTGCTGAATGTACCCGAACACAACATCAGCGCGGTGTGGCTCGCGCCCGATCGATCCTTCCGCCCGATCGAGCCGGAGGTGTTAGCGGCCGCGCGCGCGCGGCTGGGACTGCCCGATCGCTTCGTGCTGTTTACCGGGACGCTGGAGCCGCGCAAGAACGTGGCCGGCTTGCTGCGTGCTTATCGCCAGTGGCGTGATTGCGATGCCCGCGCACCGTCGCTGCTGCTGGCCGGTTCACGCGGCTGGTTGTTTGACGAAACTCGGGCGTTGATCAAAGAACTGAAATTAGAACAGGACGTGCGCTGGATCGATTCGCCCCCGGCGGCTGATCTCGTCGCCCTGTACAATGCGGCCAGTGTGTTCGTGTTGCCCTCGCACTATGAGGG
>JAUQXD010000773.1 GCA_030834835.1 Thermoflexales bacterium
TGGCTCAACGACGAGAAATGCGCGGACTGTCCGCTCAAGGAAGCACAGGCTTCAATCGCTCGCGCCGTCAATGACGCCAATCGCTGGCGCGCGGCTTTCGAGCAGCCACGCCGGGTTCATCTGATTACGGTTGATCTCAAGGCCCCCAGTCCACCTCGCCCGGCCCCGGTTCTTGACAGTTCCAACCCGCCGACAGACCGTCGCGCGTTTATCAGCCTGCTCAAACGGACGTTAGCCGAAGCCGGCGCAGCGGCCGCGAGCGAAGAACCGGGCGACAGTCATCAGCCGGTGCCGGTGAGTCACCGCCTGCCGCAGCGTTTCCCTCGTGAGCGACAGAACTTGCTGACGGTGTTGAGCAAGTTGGGCCAGCCTCAAGACGTGCCGTTGGGGTTGGCAAACGTCTCAATCGAGTTTGAGAAATGCACGGCCTGTGGCTTATGCGCGAAATTCTGTCCTACGGGATCGATCCGTTTTCAAGCTGACGATCATCGCTTCGATCTCGATTTCATCCCCGCCGCTTGCCTCGATTGCGGCATCTGTGTGAGGGCGTGTCCGACGCAAGCGATCACGCTCACGCATGATACTCCGCCGGGCTGCTTCATCCGTATCTCCGCGACGCTGCTGGTCGAGGGCGACCTCGCGCCCTGCGCGGTCTGTCAGAAACCGGCCGCCGCGCAGGGCCGCGAACCACGCTGCGAAGTCTGCCGCACCGTCCCTGACAAACAAACACTGGCGGCTGATTTCTTTCGCTCACTCTCCGTCCCGCGTGAGTGACGTGTCACCTGTCACATGATCTGCGTGACAGGTGGACCTGTGATCTGGCCCGCGCTCGGTCTACAATACATTCAGACTATTGAATGCGATTGCGAGGGCACGATGAGCGCGTACGACGATTCCGCCCGATTGTTCAAAGCCTTGATGCATCCGACGCGGTTGGAGATATTGGACCTGCTCCGCGACGGCGAAGCCTGCGTGTGCCATCTGGAGGCCGCGCTGGACTTGCGTCAGTCGTACATCTCGCAGCAGTTGATGGTGCTGCGCGAGGCTGGTTTGGTGCAAGACCGACGCGATGGCTGGAACAGTTACTATCGCGTCATTCAGCCACAAGTCTTTGCGCTGCTGGATGTGGCGCAGACGATGTCAGGCGTCAACCCGACCAAAGCGCGACAGAAACTCAGCGCCAAACTAAGCAGTTGTTCATGTCCGCGCTGCGCCCCGGAGCCGGTCGCGGCTTGATGATGCCTGTTCGTATTCAATAGAGCGAATGGCGCTTTTAAGGAGATCAGCATGCCTGAGTTTCTCGAAGTGACGGTCGACAAGTTCACGTTCAAAGTGGCCACCGATCGATTCTACACGCGCGAAGGCGTGTGGGTGCTGCCCGAAGCCGATCGGGGGCGGATCGGCCTCTCGGATTTTTTGCAACAGCGCAGCGGCGATATTGCCTTTGCGGAGATCAAGCCGGTCGGCACGGCTTTAGCCATTGGCGATGAAGTCGCGTCAATCGAAACGATCAAAGTTAACGTCGCGTTGAGTGCGCCCGTGAATGGCACACTGATCGAAGTTAATCCCGCGATGGAGACCGCACCCGAAGCGATCAATCAAGACCCGTACGGCGCGGGCTGGTTGGCGGTGATTGCCCCAACCGATTGGGAAGCCGATCGAACCCGACTGCTTGATCCGCCAGCGTACTTCGCCCTGATGAAGGCCGAGGCAGAAGCGGAGGCCAAGAACCTATGACCGCATCGAAGCGCGTCGTGATTGTGCCATGCAGCGGCATCGGCAAAACGTATGGCAGCGTCAGCCGCGAGGCCGCGTATGACGTGACCGGAGACCTGCGACCTGACACGACGCAGCTTGTGCCGCTGTCGTTGTTGGTGTTGGGCGATGAACCAGCGCGTGCCGCCATCGCAGGCTCGCAGGCCATCACCATCGACGGCTGCAAGTTGGCGTGCGCGACCAAGATGGTGAAAGAAAGCGGCGGCACGGTGGCGAAAGACTATGCCGTGTTGGATGTGTATCGACGCTACAAGCAATTCAAGCCGCAGGGCATCGCCGAATTAAATGAGGGCGGGCAACAATTGGCCAATGCGTTGGCGCAAGAAATTGCGCAAGATGTGGATGCCCTCACCCCCACGCGCTTGCGCGCCCCCTCTCCCATAGAGCGAGGGGAGAAAGCTGGAGGTCAACATGGTTGATCTGCCGCAGAAGAAAGTGGGCATTGTGGCCTGCTCTGGCGAAGAATTGGCCGAAGGCACGGTGACGCGTTTGGCTGCGTTGAAGGTATTGGAGCAGCTGCGCTCTAAAGACACGGTGACGATCTGTTTGCCGCTGTTTCTGGCCGGCGGTGAAGGCGATCGCGCCTTTGCGCGTTTTTATCCGACGATTGCCCTCGATGGGTGTGACAAACGCTGCGCCGCGAAGGCGACCGAGATGTATTCAGGCAAGCCGGCCGCGAGTGTGCTGATCACCGATCTGAGGACTGAGCGCAATATCGGCACGATGCGACGCTTGAACGACCACGGGCGCGAGTTGGTGAATCTCACGGCCGATCGAACCGCGCACCTCGTCGATGAATTGCTGGGCAAAAAATGGGATCGACGGGCGGGTGAATTTATCGGCGAGACACCGGCCGTAGAAGAAGTGGAGCCGGTTGAAGCAACCTGCTCATGTGGATCGGGTATTCCCGTACAGACGGTCAACATCGACGGGCAAGCGGTCACGCTCATCGCGCTGCCGGTAATCTTTGAACAGTTCCGCGAACAGGGCAAAGCGCCCGGCCAAGATGTGGCGCGCGAACTGCTAGATATGGTCAAGATCTATAACGTCGTCTCCGCCGAACAAACAGCGAGTTATCTCAATGTGCTTGAACAAGAGTATGCAGCGTTTTGCGCGAAGGTGCTCGCATGAGTCGAACCGCTATATATCACACCACCGTCAATTGGACGGGCGAACACTGGGGCCATATCGTGCTGGGCAATGGACCGGAGATGACGTTCTCCGCGCCACCTGATGCGCAAGGTCACGCGGGCGTGTTCACACCTGAAGATGCTTTCGTCGCCGCCGCGAACACCTGCATCATGATGATGTTTCTCTGGGCGGCAGAGCGCTTCAAGTTGAAGCTCATCTCGTATGATTGCCGCGCGGAAGGCACCAAGTTGGTCGAACTGGACCGCACCGAACTCTTCACGCACCTGCGGTTCTGGCCGAAGATCGTCATCGCGGCGGGCGCCGAGGATCGATCGGTCGTAGAGGGCCGCACGCGCCGCGCCTTACAATCGGCGCAGAAATACAGCCTCGTCGCCAATTCAGTGAAGTCACAAATCATCATTGAGCCGACGATTGAGATTATCGACTGATTCGAGTTATGGAGTGCGGATATGGAAACGATGATTACAGCGAAGCCGACAACGTGGGCAGAGGTGAATGAGCAAGGCGATCTGGTGATCCCGCGCGACATGGTGGAGCAATTCGGGTTAATGCCTGGTGCGCGCGTCCGTATGGAGAGCGACACCAATCACGTGCGACTACACCGGCCGGTGACGCATCTGGCCAAGGTCTACATCGAGCCGACGATCTACTGCAATCTCGATTGCCGCACCTGCATCCGCAACGTGTGGGATGAAAAATTGGGCTTGATGACCGAGGCCAATTTTGCGCGCATTCTGGCCGGGATTCAGTCGGTGTCGCCGCGCCCGTCGGTGTTCTTTGGCGGTCTGGGCGAGCCGCTCTTCCACAAGCGCACCATCGAGTGGATTGCGCAAGCGAAGACGGCCGGCGCGCAGGTCGAGATGATCACCAATGCGACGTTACTTGACGAAGAGAAAGCGCGGCAGATCATCGAAGCTGGACTCGACATTCTGTGGGTCTCGATCGATGGTGCGACGCCCGATAGCTATACCGATGTGCGCCTGGGCGCGCAGCTGCCGCGTGTGATCGAGAACGTGATGACGTTTCGACGGCTGCGCAGCGGCGGCCATTATGCCAAACCTGAAATTGGCATCGCCTTCGTTGCGATGAAACGCAACATCGCCGACCTACCCGAAGTGATCAACATCGCCAAACGGCTGGGTGCGCGGCACTTCAAAGTAAGCAATGTGCTGCCGTACACGGACGAACTGCGCGATGAAATGCTGTACACCAGAGTCTTGAGCGATCTGGCGTATATGCCCGCGCCTGGCATTCCGCGCATCAGCCTGCCCAAGATGGAATTCAACGATCAAACGATGGGGCCGTTGTTTAAGGCGATGAGCAGCGGCTTCAATGTGAATCTGGCGGGCAACAATCTGGGCGGCGCGAACGATGTGTGCAACTTCATCGAAAGTGGCTCCATTTCCGTCGGTTGGGATGGCAGCGTCGCGCCGTGCCTGCCCATGCTGCATACGCACGCGCATCACTTCAAGAATCGCCAGCACCTCGTGAAGCGGCATATCCTGGGCAATATCGCCGAGCACAATCTGCTCGATCTATGGCTAGAACCTGAATACGTGCAGTATCGCGAGCGCGTCCATAGTTTTGCCTTTGCGCCCTGCACGTTCTGTGGCGGCTGCGAGCTGCTCGATGCGAATGAAGAGGATTGTCTGGGTAACGTGTTCCCGTCGTGCGGTGGCTGTCTGTGGGCGCAAGGCGTGATTCAGTGCCCGTGAAAAGTGATGAGTGACGAGTGAAAAGCCTTCACTCGTCACTCATCACTCGTCAAACTCAAAACATATTTTCCACTCAAGGAGATTCCCGTGTTAGACATCAAAGTGCTCGGTCCCGGCTGCGATAATTGCAAGAAGGTCGAAGCGTTGGCAAAACAGGCTGTCGCCAACCTCGGCGTCGAAGCCGCGATCGAGAAGATCATCGATCGGGCGGAGTATCCCAAATATGGCCTGCTGTACACGCCCGGCCTGGTCATCAACAACAAACTGGTCTGCGGTGGCCGCATCCCCACCGAAGCGGAAGTGCTGACGTGGGTGGCGGACGCCTTGAATTAAGCGGCCACACGGATCAATAATAGCGCGCTATATCGGGCGCAGAGACGGCGGGGTGTGTGGCCGCGACTCTGCGCCTTTTTTCTTCGATGACGCAGCGTTAGCTGATGACGCTGTTGTACAGGAGCAACATGACCACCGACTATATCGAACTCCGCCGACATCTGGAAGAACGCCTGACGCAGTTTGGCCGTGAGATGCCCGGCCCCATGGGCGGCTTTGCGCGCCTGCACAAGAAAGCCGTGGAAGACGGGGCCTTGAGCGCAAAAGTGAAAGAGATGATGGCGCTGGCGGTGAGCATCGCCGTGGGCTGCGAAGGCTGCATCGCCTACCACACGCACGATGCAATCAAGGCGGGAGCAACGCGTGTTGAGCTGTTGGAGACAATCGGTGTGGGTGTGATGATGGCCGGTGGGCCAGGCACGATTTATGCTGCGCATGCCCTGGATGCAGTTGAGCAATTCCTGGCGGAATCATCAGTGACCGGTAATAGTTGAGCGAGGGGGAAGTCATGCTGATCGAACACTATGATCTCGATGTGTTCACACCGCCGTGCGAGCCAGGCGGCGAAAAGTTTTCGGCCATTGCCCGCCTGACCGTGGACATCTCCGAAGTGCTGCCGTACCTCAACGCCACACTGCGCGGCGCGATCTATTATCGCGCGGCCAACGCGTTGACGTGGAAGAAAGGCGGGCACAATCTGGCGTTTCATGCCTACCAGATTGCCACCGGCAATGTCGAAGACTACGATGCGGCGGTGAAAGAGATCGATGGCTTGATCAAACTCATCAATCGCACGTGGGAGCGCCGCGCCGAAATCACGCCCGATTTCGAAACTCGGCAACGCCCGCCGTTGATGACCATTTACAAATTGCTGCCGCAGACGAATTGCAAGCAGTGCGGCGAGCCGACGTGCTATTCGTTTGCGATCAAGTTGGTGGCGTCGCAGAAGACACTGGCCGAGTGTGCGCCGTTGACTGAGCCGCAGCACGCCGCAAAACTGGCGGCGCTGCAAGCCATCGTGATCGATGCACCGGCCATCGGGTGAGGAGTAGCGCGATGAAGAAAGCGATCAGTCTCGTCGTCGAAGACGACGACCTCATTGAATTGATCCGTATCCTGCTGGACGATGATGCCGACGGCGCGCTGGCTTTTCTCAAGACACACTTCAAAGGCAAAGCGCGCGATCTGCTGGAAGGCGGTTGAAAAGTGATGATCAATGTGCCCGGGGCGGGCATCACTCAACTTAGCGGCAATCTCTTTTCCCGATGACGTATCTCGACGCCATCGCCCTCACGCGCACCTTGCCGTGCCTGGCCGAGCCAGGCAAGATTATCGTGATCGGCAAGCCGAACCGACTGCTCGACGAGGTTATGCCGTATCTCGCCACCCTGCCCGGCATCCTCGCCTACAACCCCGAGGCATGCACGCTGACGTTTCGTCGTCCCGTGGGTTTCATGACATTGTATGCAGATCGCGTGTATATTACACAGCTCAAGAGCGCGGACGAAGGACTAGAGTTGCTGGCCGCACTCACAGAAGCTATCAACGCGACGTGGGATCATCGGGCGGAACTCGTCGCCGTGACGGTCGGCCGCCGCGCACCGCGTCCGCTCGATGTGTGGACGCTGCTGCCGCAGACGAATTGCAAGCAATGCGGCGAAGCAACGTGCATGGCCTTCGCCGTGGGTCTGCTGCAACACAAGCGTACCGTGATCGAATGTCCACCGCTGCACGCCGACATCGCCTTGACGGATCGACGGGCAACTTTGGAGGCGATGTTTTGAAAGGCAGGAAACGATGAGTACTTTAACGGGAACGGCACTTGACAAGGCCCAACAAATTCTCGGAACGGAATGCAGCCCGATCGGCTTGATGGCCTCCCCGGAGGGCTATCCGCA
>JAUQXD010000774.1 GCA_030834835.1 Thermoflexales bacterium
ATGCGGTAGAAGTCTCCGGTGGTGTGAAACTTGTCGCGTTGATCGAAGAGCTTCATCTTGGAGGCGACGCTGCCCGCTTCGGGATGGCGCTCGAACGCGGCCAGGACTTCCTCAAGCCAATGTGGATCGACTTCGGTATCGATATTGAGCAGGATGATGAATTCGCCCTGCGCGGCGCGGATACCCACGTTCGAGCCGCCCGCAAAGCCAAGGTTTTCTTGCAGGGCAATGACTTTGACTTCGGGAAAATCGCGTGCCAGCAACTCCAATGAATTGTCGTGCGAGTGGTTATCGACAAAGATAATCTCGAAATCGCGAAAGGACTGGTTGCGCAGGGCGTTTAAGCAAACTGGTAGATGCTGCGCGCCGTTCCAGTTGACGAGGATGAGGGAGGCGGTGGGGGACATGGAGGTTGGTAGATTGGGGGTTGGTAAATTGGTAAATTGGGGATTGGTAGATTGGGGACTGATCACGAATTTACCAATCTACTAATCTACTAATCTACCAACTACCATTCACCACGTCTCATGCGCCAGATAGTCTGTCAGCGCGTCCCGCCACGGTCGCAACGTAATGCCGATCTGCGCGCCGCAGAAGTTGCGCAGCGGGGCATAGGGCGGCGGCGTCGAGGGGCGCGGGTAGTCTGCTAACGTGATCGGCTCAATCGCGATGTGGCCGCGGCCCGATTGCTTCAGAATCTCCTGCGCGAATTCAAAACGCGAACATGCCCCCTCGTTGGTGAAGTGATAAATCCCATACGCGCTGGTGAGCATCAACTGCTCAATGGCGGTCACGAGGTCTTCGGTGTAGGTGGGTGAACTGACTTCATCGGTGACGACGCGCAACTTGCCGTCGCTGTCGGCACGGGCGATGATCTTCTTGACAAAGTTATTGCCGCCTAAACCGTACAGCCAGGCGGTACGTACTATATAGAAACGAGTAGTCAAATCGCGAATAAGTTGCTCGGCGGCGAGTTTGGACTTGGCGTAGGGATTGATCGGGCGCGTGTCGTCAAACTCAAGATACGGTTCGGTTTTTGTGCCGTCGAAAACCTCGTTGGTGCTGATGGCGAGCAGCGCCGCTCCGACACTTTCACTCGCCACGGCCACATTGCGCGTGCCCAGCGCGTTGACGCGATAAGCCAGATCCGGGTTGCGGGCCGCGCCGTCCACATCAGTATAGGCGGCCGCATGGATGATCACTTCCGGCCGGAAAGCGGCCAGGCTCGATCGAGTGGCGTTGAGATCGGTCAGATCGACTTCGGGTAAATCGGCGCCTAGCAGGGTGTGATGGGCCAATCGGCGCATGAGGGCGCGGCCCAGTTGGCCTTTCGCGCCAGTGATATAGATTCGCATATTACGTATGACCAATCACTTATCATTGATGGGATGAGGATCGACTGATTATACCATTCCGAATTTGACGTGAACTTCCGACTGACGCTGGGTGTAGAATGATCAAGGAGGTACAACCATGATCGCTCTCATCGTCCGGCGGGTATTGGCTGCGTTGGTGGTGTTTATCGGTGTGACGCTGATTGTCTTCAGTTGGACGACGATACTTCACCCTGAGATGCGATCTGGCTTAAGGCACATAATGACCGAACCGCGGCGTGAAGAGGTAGTTTTGCGATTTTACGGATATGATCAGCCGGTTTGGGCCCAATATGCTGAATGGCTATTTGGGCGCAAAAGGATGGATGCCGTAACTGGCGAGAAAATAGTCTGGCGTGGCGTAATGCGAGGAGACCTTGGATGGTCAATCTCAGTTGGCAAGCCACTCATTCAGGCTATTCGTGAACAATTCCCGCGCACACTTGAGTTAATCCTGTGGAGCCTGCCGCTCATGTCCACCGGTGCTTGGTTCGGCATGCGAGTGGCCCAGTTCCGTGGTGGACGATTTGATCGAATCATGCAGGCTATCAACAGACTTGGCCTCTCGCTTCCGGCGCTTGTCCTGAGTGGCTTGATCATCATTCTCGCGCTGCGCGCCAACTGGTTTATCGTCGGCGAGATCCCGAAGTGGATGGCGTCGTTCTATGCCTTAGAACAATTGACGTGTTATACCGGCCTGCTGACGCTCGATTCGCTGTTGAATGGTCGGCCCGACGTGTTTGTATTTGCGATGCAACACACCCTGCTGCCGATTCTTGCTTTGTCATTTGTCGGGTGGATGTTGTTGTTCAAAGTTGCGTGGTCGTCGGCGCTAACCGCCTGGCAGTCTGATGAACTAATCGCTGCGCGAGGTCGAGGGTTGCCCGATAAGCTGATCGTGAAAGAGTACGTTCGACCGAAAGTGAGAGACGGGCTCCTGTCGGCGAGTCGGTATCTTGCCTTCGCACTGCTCGATAGCGTGCTCATCATCGAGGCAGTATTCGGGTACCCGGGACTCGGCGCGGGGATAGCGGAGGCGGCGCGGCAGTTGGATGCGATGACACTGCTAGGTGTCTTGTTGTTTGCGGCGACAGTGATCCTCATGGTCAAGTTAGTGGTCGAGGTCTTGCGAATCCTTTTCGCACGGCAAACTCGCGTTACAGGCTATGGCCGAAATTGGGGAAAATCCCGCGCGACGGATGATCGGCGATAAGCCACACCCGACTTGTGTTACAATCGCGGC
>JAUQXD010000775.1 GCA_030834835.1 Thermoflexales bacterium
GCTGACGGTGGAACTGTTCGGCCTCGGCGAGCGCGTCGATGTCGTCGGCATCTCGAAGGGCCGCGGTTTCGCGGGCGTCGTCAAGCGCCACGGCTTCAGCGGCGGACCGCGCACGCACGGTCAATCGGATCGGCTGCGCACCTCCGGCTCGATCGCCGCGGGCACCACGCCCGGTAAGATTCACAAGGGCAAGCATATGGCCGGTCACATGGGTGTTGATCGTGTAACCAGCCAGAACCTGCGGGTGGTCCTGTTGGATGCTGAGCGCAATTTGATTGGTGTGCGCGGCTCAGTCCCCGGCGCGATTGGCGGGCTGGTGCTGGTGACCGAGACTCGGAAGAAGTAGGAGTATTGGCGATGAAAATCCCATTGATTAATATGTCCGGCGAAACCGTCGGTGAAGTCGAACTCAATCCCGCCATTTTTGAAGCGCCCGTCAACGTGCCGCTGATGCATCAGGCTCTGACGCGCCAACTGGCGAACGCCCGTCAAGGCAATGCCAAGACGAAGAATCGCAGCGAAGTCAACGGCAGCACCCGCAAGATGTGGAAGCAGAAGGGCACGGGGCGCGCCCGCCAGGGCAGCCGCAAGGCGCCACACTGGAAGGGTGGCGGTAACGTGTTCGGGCCGCAGCCGCGCGACTATACCCAGCGGATGCCGCTGCGTATGCGCCACGGCGCGCTCCGCTCGGCGTTGAGCGCCAAAGCCGCCGATAGCAGCATCGTCGTGCTGGATCAACTCGAACTCGAGAAGCCCAACACCAAGACGATGGCCTCGGTGCTGGTGAATGCGAAGGCGGGCCGTAAGACGCTGGTGCTGTTGCCGGCCAGCAATGAAAACGTCGAGCGCTCGATCCGCAATCTCGACAATGCGATGTACGTGCGGGCGCAATATCTGAACGTGCGCGATTTGTTGGGGAACGAAACCATCCTCATTCCGCAGGGCGCGCTCGAAGTCATCGACAACCTGTTGGGTTAGGTGAGGTGAACTATGCACATTTATGAAGTTCTCAAGCGCCCGCTGCAGACCGAGAAAACGATGTATCTGAAAGACCTCCACCAGTATGCGTTCGAGGTCGATGATCGCGCCAACAAGACCCAGGTCAAAGAAGCCGTCGAGACCATTTTCAAAGTCAGCGTGGTGGCGGTGAATTTGATGAATCAACCGGCCAAGCGCCGCCGCAATCCGCGCAGCCGCGCGGTCGGCAAGAAGGCTCAGCAGAAGGTCAGGGCCGCCGGCTGGAAGAAAGCGATCGTGACGGTGGAAGCCGGTCAGCAGATCGAACTGTTCGAAGGCGTCTAAAGGAGTGTGCCATCGTGCCGATTAAAAAATATAAACCCACTTCGCCCGGCCGTCGTGGCATGACGGGCGACACGTTCGAAGATATTACCAAGACGACGCCTGAGAAGTCGTTGCTGAGCGACAAGCGCAAGCGCGCCGGTCGCAACTCGTACGGCAAGATCACGGTCCGCCATCACGGCGGCGGCCATAAGCAAGCCTATCGCATCGTCGATTTCAAGCGCGATAAGCACAACGTGCCGGCCAAAGTGGCGGCGATCGAATACGATCCCAACCGCACGGCCCGCATCGCGTTGCTGTTCTATGCTGATGGCGAGAAGCGTTACATCATTGCGCCCGCCGAATTGAAAGTTGGCGACAGCGTCGTCAGCGGCCCCACCGCCGAAGTGCGACCGGGCAACTGCCTGCCGCTGGCCAACATGCCGCTCGGTACGCTCGTCCACAACGTGGAGATGCAGCCGGGCAAGGGCGCGCAGATGGTGCGCTCGGCCGGTGCTTCGGCCCAGTTGCTGGCCAAAGAAGGCGATCACGCCACGCTGCGTCTGCCGTCCGGTGAGATGCGCAAGGTGCGCCAGAGTTGCTACGCGGTGGTCGGTCAGGTCAGCAATATCGATCACGCCAACGTGAAATTGGGCACGGCCGGTCGCAAGCGCCACATGGGCATTCGCCCGACGGTGCGCGGATCGGCGATGAGTCCCCGGGACCATCCGCACGGCGGTGGCGAAGGCCGCTCCCCGATTGGTATGCCCGGCCCGAAGAGCCCGTGGGGCCAGCCGACACTCGGTTTCAAGACGCGCCGCAACAAAGTCAGTGATCCATTGATCGTCCGGCGACGCGGTAAGAAGCGTCGTTAAACGCGGAGGTTGAGATGTCTCGATCGTTGAAGAAGGGGCCGTTCATTCAGCCCAAACTATTGAAGAAAGTTGAAGCCATGAACAAATCGGGTGACAAAAAGGTCATCCGCACCTGGTCACGCGCCTCGACGATCTTCCCGCAAATGGTCGGTCATACGATCGCGGTGCACGATGGCCGCCGGCATGTGCCGATTTACGTCACCGAGAATATGGTCGGCCATAAGCTCGGCGAATTCGCACCGACCCGCACGTATCGCGGCCACTCGACCAAAGAAAAGGCCGAAGGCGCGACGACCAAGGTCGAGGGCGGGAAAGGTTAGGTGAGCCATGGCCGTTATCACTGAAGTCCGCGCGATTACGCGCTACGCCACCATCTCGCCGCGCAAAGCCCGCCTGGTGATCGATCAGGTTCGCGGCCTCCAGGCTGAGAAGGCGCTGGCCGTGCTGAAGTTCCTGCCGAACAAGCCCGCCGAGGTCGTTTACAAGACGATCGCTTCGGCGATGGCGAACGCGGAAGAGAATCTGGGCCTGTCGCGCAGCGATCTGTATGTCAAAGAAATCAAGGCCGATGAAGGCCCGCGCCGCCAGTGGCGGCGGTTCGGCGCACGCGGCCGGTTCAAGCCAATTATTCGCCGCTCGTCGCACATCACCGTCGTGTTGACCGAGAAAGTTAGCTAAGCCGCCAGGCTAGACAGGGGTGTCACTTGGGTCGCAAAATTCATCCTTACGGTTTCCGTTTAGGCGTCATCCGTGACTGGAATTCGCGCTGGTTCGCCAAGAAGGGCGCGCAATACGCCACGTTGTTGGCCGAGGACTTTGATCTGCGCAAGTTCATCCGCAGCAAGGTCGGTCAGGCGGGCGTGTCCAAGATCGGCATCGAGCGCTTCCCGAATCAGCTGATCATCACGATCTTCACGGCCAAGCCTGGCATCATCATCGGGCGCAAGGGCGCGGCAGTCAAAGAGCTGCGCGAGGCTCTGGAAGCGTCGACCGGCAAGAAGGTCAAGCTGGAGATCTCCGAAGTGGAGAAGCCCGATATGGAGGCCGCGCTGGTGGCCGAGAATATCGCGGGCCAGCTGGAGCGCCGTATCAGCCACAGCCGCGCCATGAAACGCGCGGTGCAGCAGGCCATGCGCCTGGGCGCGCTGGGCGTCAAGATCACGTGCTCCGGCCGCTTGGCGGGTTCGGAAATGGCTCGGCGCGAGACCGTGATGGAGGGCCAGGGGCCTCGCAGCACGCTGCGCGCTGACATCGATTTTTCGCGGGCCGAAGCGTTGACCACCTACGGTCGCATCGGCATCAAAGTGTGGATTTACAAGGGTGAGATTCTGCCCGAGGCCAAGGCCAGGCCGGAAGCGGCCGCGGCTACTGCTTAATGATTCCGTCGGGACCAGTTGGCGCCGATTTTGGAGGCCAGCGATTCCGCACGAGTGATTTGGATGGGAGTGTGAAGCTATGTTGATGCCAAAGCGCGTTAAGTGGCGCAAGCAACAGCGTGGACGCATGTCGGGTAAAGAACTGCGCGGCGTCGAAGTGGTTTTTGGTGACCTGGGCCTGCAAGCCCTGGAGCCGTGCTGGATGACCCAGCGCCAGATCGAGGCGGCTCGCCGCACGGTCGTGCACTTTGTCAAGCGCCGCGGCAAGATGTGGGTGCGCGTCTTCCCCGATAAACCGGTGACCAAGAAGGCGGCCGAAACCCGCATGGGCAAGGGCAAGGGCGCGGTCGATCATTACGTGGCCGTTATCAAGCCCGGCCGCATCATTCTGGAAATTGGCGGCGTCGACGACGCCACGGCCCATGAAGCGCTCAAACTCGCGGCGTACAAGCTGCCGATCAAGACGCAGATCATCGGCCGGCGCGATTTGGCCGCCGGTGGCACGGGAGCATAGAGCCATGCAAGCGAGCGAACTGCGCAACCTGGACGTAAACGAAATCAAAGCCAAAATTGATGCGGCGTATCAAGAACTGTTTAACCTGCGCTTTCAGTGGGCGTCCGGCCAGCTGGAAGATCACAACCGGATGACCGTGCTGCGCCGCGACATCGCCCGGATGAAGACCGTCCTGCGCGAGCGCGAACTGGCTGCGCTGGCCGCGGGCCAGGCGTAAGGAGCTGCAAAATGAGAGAACAACGCAAGCGTCTCGTCGGTCGTGTGACCAGTGATAAGATGCAGAAGACCGTGGTTGTCACGGTGGAGTCGCTGAAGCGGCATCCGCTGTACAACAAGGTCGTGCGCCGCACGACGCGCTACAAGGCGCACAATCCGAACGATGAGGCCAAAGCCGGCGATGTGGTGCAGATCATCGAAGCGCAGCCCATGAGCCGCGAGAAGCGCTGGGCGGTTGAGAAGATCCTGACCAAGGCGGAGGCGTAGCCATGATCCAGCAAGAGACACGCCTGACGGTCGCCGATAATACCGGCGCCAAAGAACTGTTGTGCATTCATATTCTGGGTGGTTCCACTCGGCGTTATGGCTATGTGGGCGACATTATCGTGGCTTCGGTCAAGAAGGCCGCTCCCAACGCCGCCGTGAAGAAGGGTGATGTGGTCAAAGCCGTCATCGTCCGCACAGCGAAAGAGTACGATCGGCCGGACGGCAGCCATATTCGTTTTGACGACAACGCTGCCGTGATCATCGATCCCGAAACCCTGAACCCCAAAGGCACGCGCATTTTCGGGCCGGTGGCGCGTGAACTGCGCGACAAGGGTTTCATGAAGATTGTTTCACTGGCACCAGAGACGCTGTAGCCCCCGGCTTAACAGCAGCTACAGGAGTATACGAGATGGCGAAGATTAAGAAGGGCGACATGGTGATGGTTATCACCGGCGAACACAAAGGCGTCCGCGGCGCGGTCCAGAGCATGGATGGCAAGTCGATGCGCGTGGTGGTGGCCGGCGCGAATATCATCAAAAAGCACCAGAAGCCGGTGCAGGCCGGACGCGGCAAGACTCAGGCAGGCATCATTGAATTTGAAGCGCCGATCAGCCTGTCCAATGTCATGTTGGTGTGCCCCAAGTGCAACGAGCCGACGCGCGTCGGGATGCGGGCTGACGGCGACAGCAAAGTCCGCGTGTGCAAGAACTGCGGCGCAGATATTGCCTAGCAGCCATCGCTCGCGCAAGACGCACAGCCAGTCAGATACGCGGTTGCGCCTTAGCGGCTTAGCAATAGATCAACGGAGTAGTGACATGCCGAATTTGCAGCAGCGATATAAAAATGAAATTGTTCCGACCCTGATGAAAGATTTCAGCTACACCACGGTGATGCAAGTGCCGCGGGTCAGCAAAATCGTCGTCAACATTGGCGCGGGCATTGCTTTGGACAATCCCAAAGTGCTCGACGGCGCGGTGGCCGACCTGCAGTTGATCACCGGCCAGAAGCCCGTGCTGACCAAGGCGCGCAAGTCGATCGCCAACTTCAAGCTGCGCGAAGGCCGCCAGATCGGCGTGAAGGTAACCCTGCGCGGCGCGCGGATGTGGGCCTTCCTCGATCGATTGTGCAACCTGGCGCTGCCCCGTATCCGCGACTTCCGCGGCATTCCAGATGACTGCTTCGACGGGCGCGGCAACTATACGCTGGGTCTGCGCGAGCAGCTGGTTTTCCCGGAAATTCAGTACGACAAGATTGATATGCTGCGCGGCATGGAGATCACGATCGTGACGACCTCCCGGACCGATGCCGAAGGCCGCCGCTTGCTGGAACTCGTCGGGATGCCCTTCAGGAGCAACTAACGCATGGCGAAGAAATCAATTGTCAACCGCGAAAGCAACCGTAAATATACCATCCGCGTGCGGAGTCGGTGCCGGCTGTGCGGCCGGCCGCGCGGCTACATGCGCCGTTTTGACATGTGCCGCATTTGTTTCCGCGAAGCGTCGCTGCAAGGGATGATCCCTGGCGTTGTGAAGTCGAGCTGGTAAGCGAGAGGTTCCGGCCCGTGGCCTGCACCCGCAAGGGCAGCGCCCCCGTCTTTACCCGGATGTAGAGGAGTTTACGAATGAGCGTTTCAGATCCGATCGGTGATATGCTGACCCGCGTGCGCAATGCGTCGATCATCGGCCACAGCTTGGTGGCGATGCCGAGCAGCCGCATCAAGGTGGCCATTGCCAACATCCTGAAAGAAGAAGGCTATATTCAGGATTTTGAAGTGACGCAAGAAGAGGGCCGCCCGCAGGCCACGCTGCGGATGTGGCTGAAGTATGTCGGTGATCGCCGGCATCGTGTGGCGGCCATCACCGGTGTCAAGCGCATCAGCACGCCGGGCTGCCGCGTCTATTCGCAGAAAGGCGATGTGCCCTGGGTCCTGTCGGGCATGGGCATCGCCATCCTGTCGACGCCGAAAGGCGTCATTACCGGCCAACAGGCGCGGCGCCTGGGTGTGGGCGGTGAAGTGTTGTGCCACGTCTGGTAGTCTGCACGGTCGCAGATTCTTACTTCGGAGGATTCGATGTCGCGCATTGGTAAGAAACCCGTGCTGCTCCCAGCCGGTGTTCAAGTGAAAATAAACGGGTCCGACGTTCACGTCAAAGGCCCGAAAGGCGAACTGACCCGATCATTCGATCCGGCCATGACGATCGCGCAACAGGGCAATGAAGTTATTGTGTCACGGCCTGACGACCTGCGCCAGAACCGGGCCTTGCATGGCCTGACGCGCGCGCTGTTGTTCAACATGGTCGAGGGCGTTACGAACGGCTTCAAGAAGACCCTGATGGTGGACGGCGTGGGGTATCGCGCCGAACTGTCCGGCAAGCGGCTGATGCTGTATCTGGGTTACTCACACCCGATCATGATCGAACCGCCCGCCGGGATTACCATCGAAGCTGACCCCAAGGCCAAGACGATCTCCATCGCCGGCATTGACAAAGAAAAGGTCGGCGAGATCGCGGCCGAGATTCGTCTGCTGCGTCCGCCCGAGCCGTACAAGGGCAAGGGCATTCGGTATTCGGATGAGGTTGTCCGGCGCAAGGCGGGCAAGGCCGGCAAGGTCGGCGGGTAAGTGAGGGTATTGATCCATGGCTAAATCACGTAATGCAGCACGTCTACATCGCCACAATCGCGTGCGCGGCCGTGTCAACGGCACGCCGGAGCAGCCGCGTTTGAATGTGTTCCGCAGCCTGGCAAACATTTACGCGCAGATCATCGACGATACGCAGGGCTTTACGCTGGTGTCGGCTTCGACGATTGACGCCGAAGTGGCGACCCAGGTCAGCGGCCTGAAGGGCGTCGACCGGGCTAAGTTGGTCGGCAAGGTGCTGGCCGATCGGGCGAAGGCGAAGGGTATCAAGCGCGTGGTGTTTGATCGCGGCGGTTACCGGTATATGGGCCAGGTTAAGGCTTTGGCCGATGCCAGCCGCGAAAACGGGTTGGAGTTCTAGGAGCGTCCCATGGCAAAACGAAACGAAAAACGGGCCGATATTGAGCCGCGGGAAGAACTGGACGAGCGCGTCGTTAACATTTCGCGCGTGGCGAAGGTGATCAAAGGCGGGCGCCGGTTTGCGTTCCGCGTGGTGGTCGTCGCCGGTGACAATCGCGGCAACGTCGGCGTGGGCGTCGGCAAGAGCCGCGGCGTGCCGGAAGCGATTCGCAAGGCCACCGAGCGCGCGCGCCGCGCCATGCATCCGGTGACCCTGTCGGGCACGACGATCCCGCACGAAGTGATCGTCAAGTTCGGCGGCGCCAGGATCATGCTGAAGCCGGCTTCGCCCGGTACCGGCGTTATCGCGGGTGGCGGCGTGCGCGCCGTGCTGGAAACCGCCGGGGTGCGCGATATTCTCACCAAGTCGCTGGGCAGCAGCAACCAGCTGAATATGATTCGCGCGACGCTGAAGGGTCTGGAAGACATGAAAGATCCGGCCGTGCTGGCTAAAGTGCGCGGCAAGAACCCGGAAGATGTCGTGCCGTTCTGGAGGCGCCGCAATGCGCAACAAGCCTGAAATAGTCGGCGCAAAACTGCGCGTAACGTTGGTTAAAAGCCCGACGAAGTACTCGGAGCGCCACAAGCGCAACGTACGGGCGTTGGGCCTGCATCGGATGCATCAAACGGTCGAGCATATTGACGGGCCGGTGGCTCGCGGGATGATCGCCAGAGTGGCCTTTTTGGTCGCCGTCGAGGAAGTCAAATGAAACTGCATGATCTACAACCAGGCGAAGGCGCGAAAACTCGGAAGAAGCGCGTCGGGCGCGGCCTCGGTTCGGGGCAGGGCACCTACGCAGGGCGCGGCAAGAAAGGCCAGCACGCTCGATCGGGCGGGACGAAAGCCCCGTACCATCAAGGCGGCAACTTGCCGCTCGTGCGTAAGCTGCCGTTCGTGCGCGGCGTCGGCTTCACCTCGCGCACCAAAGTGTACTATTCGCCCGTGACTCTGGGCGATTTGAACGATTTTGCGGCCGGCACGGAAATCAATCCGATGGTGTTGACCGCCGCCGGACTGATTCACTCGGCCGGCGAGCCGGTGGTGATTCTGGGCCACGGTGATCTGGACAAGGCGCTGACCATCAGGACACACCGCATCAGCGAGTCGGCGCGCCAGAAGATCGAAGCGGCCGGCGGCACGATCGAGATTCTGCCGCTGTAGCCGCTGTGGGGCGCGAACTCCTCAATCGGAGATAAACGATGATTCAAGCCGTTAGAAGTGCCTTTGCACTGCCTGACCTGCGGAAGAAGATTCTCTTCACGCTGTTGATCCTGGTGATCTACCGCGTGGCGTCGCACATCCCGGTGCCGGGCGTCGATCAGGCAGCGCTGGATAGCCTGTTCAATACGACCTCCGGTGTGGGCGCGCTGGCGAACGTTATCAACCTGTTGTCCGGCGGCGCGGTCTCCAACTTCTCAGTGTTGGCGATGGGCGTTTATCCGTACATTACCGCGCAGATTATTCTGCAATTGCTGGTCGGCGTGATTCCGGCGTTAGAGCGGATGATGAAGGAAGAAGGCACGGCCGGCCGCAAGAAGATCGAGACCTACACGTACA
>JAUQXD010000776.1 GCA_030834835.1 Thermoflexales bacterium
ACCGCACGGCGGCTGGGTGGCCGGCTCCGGCTGGGCGGCCATCGATTTCATTCCGGCCGGCCCAATTTTGGGCTGCCAGCCCGCTGAACAATGGGAGTTAGCCATCGCGCCGGGCATCATCGTGCGCAGTGAAAACGGCGAGGTACTGCAAGACCTGGACGGCGACGGCGATGAGCGCACGGGTTGGGTGGTGTTTTACATGCACACGGGCAGCGAGGGGCGCGTGGCTGTTGGCACGCAAGTCAAGGTGGGCGATCAGATCGGGCATCCCAGTTGCGAGGGCGGCCTGTCGTCAGCCACGCACTTGCACATCGCGCGCAAGTACAACGGCGAATGGATTCCGGCCGCCGGACCTGTGCCGATGGTGCTGGACGGTTGGCGCATAACAGGCGAGGCCACCGAATATGACGGCGGCATGGTGAAGGACAATCAAGTGAAGGTTGCGTGCGAGTGTCGTGAAGATGTAAAGAATGGAATAGTCCGATAGTCACGTAGTCGAACAGTCGATTGGTCGATCAGTCAACTGGTCGACAGCAAAACGAGGATCAGGCTCATCACCTGATCCTCGTTGTCCATACTGAACTGACCGCCAGTTACCGATTGACCCCTCACCAGTTACCGATCAGCCGATTGACCAATCTACCCATTTACCGATCCTTAATTTACCAATCCCCAATTTACCATTACCCCATAGGAGCATTTTCCAGGAGCCGGGTGTCGAAGGTGCTGCGCTTGGTTTCCCACGGATAGACGATGAAGGCGTCGGTGACGGCGGCGAAGTAGTCGGGCTTCTTGGTCTTGAACAGCGATTCGGCCGGCTTGTAATGCAGCACGGCCACCTGCGGATACGCGCCAGCCGATTCAACCCGGCCGCGCACAGTGTTGATGGTGCGCGCGCTGCCCCACACATCATCCACGATCAACACGCGCCGATCGCGCAACAGTTCATCTTCGGGAAATTGCAGAAACGTGGGCCAGGCCAGCATCTTCTCTTCAAAGGCCGGAAAGCGCACCGCGGCGGTAAGCACGTGTTTGATGTCGAGCGCCTCGGCCAGAATGCCGCCGGGCACCAGCCCGCCGCGCGTGATCATCAGCATTGAATCGAACGAGTTGCGAATCTGAGGCAGCAGCTCGTCGATCAACTTGTCCACCTCGGTCCACGTCAGCACCTCTTGCCGCATCGCGCCCTCCGCCTGATCTGAGATAGCTCGATTATACCGCAACGTGGTGCGTGATGCGTGGTGCGTGAAGATTCACTCGTCATTTGTCATTGATCATTGAACATTGTTCATTGTCATCTCCCTTGCCACCAGTCCTTCCGCGAGCGCGGATCGAGAAACGATCCGCCATCGCGCACGGCCACGCCGATCTCATTGCCCGACGCGCGGCCCAGCGGCTGACCCGGCCACAGCGCGGGCAATTCGCCGCGCCCGGCAGCATTAAGCTGTTGATATAGCGCCAGCAGATTGGGATCGACGCACAGGTTTTCGAGATGAATCGTGTAGCCCACCACCACATCATCTTCGCTCGTGTACTTCAACGTCAGACGGCGCTGCTCGGCGTACAGCACCAGCGCGCCATAACCGCCGCCGATGTCATAGCCCGCTACCGGCAGGCGAATGATCTCACCCGGCGTTGTGGCGAGTCCGGCCAGCGTCACATCCCATTTCGTAATCAGGCCGGCGCGACAGTTGCACGTCCAATCCCAGCGATAGACCTTGTGGGCACTGCGAAACGTCGCAGTGCGATTGTTGGCAAACAGACTGGGAAATTGGGGCGCCGCCGGATCGATCGAGCCGGCGTAGTCCACCAGGCCCAGATAGGCCGTCGTCGGTTCGTAGCCGCGCACCGCCAGATTCATATCCGGATGCGCCGACACATCGCCGTCATAGGGATTGGACGGCGACCACCTACCATAACTTTCACCCGTCGCCCCGCACGCTTGAGATTTCACGATCAACGGCAGTCGCGCGCGTGGTTTCAAGGCCAGCGGCGCATTATCTGCCCGGCCCGGCTGCGGCAGGCCGATCAGCAACAGGCCGCCCAGCAGGCCGAGCAACAGCCAGCGTTTCATGGTTTTCATAGTCCCTCCCGCTGTTCATTGTACAGGGCAATCGTCAGCCAGACAGCGGCTAAGGGTACAGTACCGCACCCCCCTTCATCGGTTATAATGACCCGCGATGAGAAACACACGTTCGTTAGTGCTGGGTTGGGGCGTCATGTTCTTCGTGGTGGCGCTGATCGCGTGCGCAGGCGGCCTGTTCATGCTGAAGGTGCTGCCGCCGATCGACGCCGATCGCATTCTGCGCCGCTTGCCCGCCCCCGCCCGCCAGGCCATCAACTCGGTGCTCTTTCCCCATCCCGATCAGCTGCCCACGCCCGCCGCGCCGATCGTGAACGTGGCGTCGCTGCTGACGCCCGTGCCCACGCGTCGGGCCACTTGGACGCCGACCACTACATCAACACCCGTACCATCGCTCGCGCCCTCTATCGCGCCGTCTCTCAGTCCCTCCATCGAGCCGACCGCGACGCCCGTTCCCGCCGGGGCAGTTGCCATCCCAACGGTACGCGCGCCCGGCCCCACGCAGGCGGCGCGCAGCACACCCGCCGCGAACGAGGGCATTGACGTGCTGTTGACGACCGCCAGGCAAGAATATCAAGGCTGGAACAACTGCGGTCCGGCGACCCTGTCGATGAATTTGAGTTTCTTCGGCTGGTCGGGCAATCAATATGAAGCGGCCAAATTCCTCAAGCCCGATCAAGAAGATAAAAACGTCAGCCCGGATCAGATGGCGGCCTATGCGCGATCGGTGGGCTTTCACGCCCTGCATCGCGTCAACGGCACGCTCGATGTGCTCAAGGCGTTGTTGCGTGCGGGTCTGCCCGTGCTGGTTGAAAAGGGCTTTGAGCCGGAAGACGACCTCGGCTGGATGGGCCACTACGAACTGATCGTGGGTTTTAACGATCTCAAACAAGAATTCATCGCCATGGATTCCTATTTAGGCCCGTATCAGTCCGTGCCCTATGGCGATCTCGATCGCTACTGGCGGCAGTTCAACCGAACCTACCTGATCATTTATCCAGAGTCGCAGGCCGACACGGTTGCGCAGGTGTTGGGCAATCAACTTGATGACGCGACCATGTGGGCGGATGCGCTGGCGACCGCGCAAATGGAAGCCGCCGCCGCCCCCGATGATGCTTTCGGTTGGTTCAACCTGGGCACCAATTATGTGGCGCTCAACGATTTCGCCAGTGCGGCCACCGCGTACGATCGCGCGCGACAGATCGGTTTGCCGTGGCGCATGACGTGGTATCAGTTCGGCCTGTTTGACGCCTACCTGGCGACGGGCCGCTACGAGGATGTGCTGGCGCTGGCCGATGCCACGCTTAAGGTGACGCCCAACATCGAAGAGATGTACTACTACAAAGGGCTGGCGCTGAAGGCGCAGGGCAACGTGAGCGGCGCGCGCAGTCAACTGGAACTGGCGCTGAAGCGCAACGCCAATTTCGAGCCGGCCAGAGCGGCGCTGGCTACACTCTGATGAATCTATCAAAGACTAATCGGCGCGTCTTTATTTCAGCCATCATTGTGGGCTTCGGCTTCCTCGTCAGCAAAGTCACCGGCATCCTCGACGATCTGATTCTTGCGAAAATCATCGGCCCCGGCCCGCAGCTCGATGCGTACTACGCGGCCTTCGGTTTGCCCGATCTGCTCTTCACGCTGATCGCGGGCGGCGCATTGGCCGCTGCCTTCATCCCGATGTTCTCCGGCTTTCTGGCGCGCGAGGATCGATCGGGCGCGTGGCGGCTCGCCAGCGCCGTGATCAATACGGCGTTTCTCGCCGCCGCGATCGCATCTTTGATCTTAGCAATCTTCGCGCCGTTGATCGTGTCGCAAACAGTCGGCTCCGGCTTCACGCCTGAACAGCAAGAACTGACGGCGAACTTGATGCGCGTCATCTTGCTCTCGACGGTGCTGTTCTCGATCAGCGGCATCGTGATGAGCGCGCTGCAAGCCAATCAGCATTTTTTCCTGACCGCGCTCGCGCCCATCATGTACAACCTGGGCATTCTGGGCGGCGTGATTTTTCTCGGCCCGACGATCGGTGTGTGGGGGCCGACGATCGGCGTGGTGATGGGCGCGCTGCTGCATTTGCTCGTGCAAGTGCCGGGGTTGATCAAATACAAAGCGAAGTGGTCGCCGCGCCTGGGCTGGCGCGATCCCGATCTGCGCCGCGTGATTCGACTGCTGCTGCCGCGCGTCGCGGGGATGGGCGTGGTGCAGCTCGCGGCCCTGGTCACAACCAGCCTCGCCTCGCATTTGAGCGCGGGCAGTGTCACCGCCTTGAGTTACGGTTGGCGTGTGATGCAGCTGCCCGAGACATTGATCGCAACCGCAATTGCGACGGCAGCTTTTCCAACGCTGAGCGAATTCGCGGCGCGCGGCGATCTCGATCGGCTGCGCGGCACACTCGTCACCACCTTGCGCGCGATTCTGGCCCTGACGATTCCGGCGACGATCGGGCTGTTGATCTTCGGTCGATTGGCGGTTCAACTCTTGTTTGAGCGCGGCGAATTCACGCCGGAATCAACGACGCTCGTCACGTGGGCGGTGCACGGCTATGCGCTCGGGTTAATCGGCCATTCTATGCTGGAAGTGGGCGCGCGCACGTTTTACGCACAGCAAGACACGCGCACGCCGCTGTTGGTCGCCGTCGGCGCGATGACCATCGGCATAGCGGCCAGTTTGATCCTGCGCGACGTGCTGGGCGTGGGCGGACTGGCGCTGGCCAACTCCATCGGCGTTACGGTCGAAGTCTCCGCTTTGCTGATCTTGCTGCGCCGTCGTTTGATCCCCGTCACTCAGCCCCAATCACAGACGGTTGAAGCCTGACACAGCCTGCCCTGCATCTTGCCTCTTGCATCTTGCCTCTTGCATCCTGCCTCTTGCCGCATGCCTCTCTTTTATTGCCTTGACGAGTCTTTAAGGTTAGACTAAAATCCTTCGCACTCAAGCGGAGGGAATACTATGACGGCTAAGCGTGTGGCAGTTATGCTGATGGGGTTGTTGGTGGGGGCGGGGATTACCCTGGGCATCATGGCGGCCTTTGCTGATGAAGGCCTGCGGAATTACGGTTTGCCCAATTTCTTGTTGACATCGTTTTGCTTTGGCGCGGCGGCCATCATCGCGCTCGATTATTTGCTCAATACCGGTCTGCTCAAGCGTTAGGCGCAGCCGGTCAACCTGAAGTCCAAACGGCTGAGGACGCCGGACACAACCGCACGTGCCCGGAATTCACTGTTGTACCGTGCCGGATGCCACCGCATGTCATTATCCTCTATGATCCTGCTCGTTGAAGGCGCCCGCCCTGCCTCTTCTCTGGCTCCCGTGCTGGAGGATAAAGGCTATGTCGTCGCGCTGGCCTCCAACGTAAAAGAAGCGTTGAATCAGGTCCGCGAAGCAGCTCCGGCGCTGACCGTGGTCAACGCCGCCACGCTGCACACCGACGGGCAGCGTATCTGTATCGATCTGCGCGAGGCCAGCCCGCTGCTCCCGATCGTGATGGTGGTGCGGCATGGCATCGATCCCGATAAGATCGACTGCGCCGACGTGGTCCTGGTGCGACCCTTCACCACGCGCAAACTGCTCAATCGCATCGGCCGGCTGCTGCCCGATACCGCCGGCGAAGTGTTGTGCGTTGACAACCTGGTTCTCAATCTGAATACGCACCTGCTGCGCGTGGGCCGGGCCGAACATCGCCTGACACCCATGAAAGCGCGGCTGCTGGAAGAGTTCCTGCGGCATCCCGGCGAAACACTCAGCCGTGAATATTTGATGAAGAGCGTGTGGCAGACGAACTATACTGGCGACACACGCACCATCGAAGTGCATGTGCGCTGGTTGAGGCAGATCATCGAGGTGGATGCCGCGCAGCCCAAATTGCTGAGGACCGTGCGCGGCGTCGGGTATCGATCGACCATCGGGGTGAGTGCCTGACTCACCCCGATTTTTATTCGTCAACGTCAAAGCCGGTCTGGCCGATGATGTTGAGCGGCCGGGCAGCCGGCGCCGCCGATCGAGGTTGCGGCAGCCGCGCACTGATGGGCTGCGATCCAACCACGGTTGGTTGAGGCGGCCGGGTCACATAGATCACAGGCAATGATGCCGCAGGTTGATCGCGCCGCCGCCGGCCCGCCACCAACCCACCGACGACCACCCCCACCGGCACCGCCACACCGATGCCGCACACTACACCCGCCAGCAGCGCCACTTCCTCGGCGTTCAGCCGGTTGGCAATGAACACCACCAGGGCCGCTGCAAAGCCCACCACAGATAGCGTAACGATCAACAAGGCTTGTTTCATGATACCTGCATTATATGGAACATATGTTCTGATGTCAAGATACAAGAAACCCGGCTTCTGGTGAAGCCGGGTTTCCGTGTTGGGTTAATTCAACGGGTCGATTACTTTTGGGCGGTCTTAGCCGCGGCCTTCATCAGACGCGCCTTGCGGCGAGCCGCGTTGCGCTTGTGAACGACGCCCTTGACAGCGGCTTTGTCGAGCGCGCTGGCGGCAGCGTTAACGGCCACCGACATGTCTTTGGCCTCACCGGCCTCGATCGCTTCACGCGCCGTGCGAACGGCGCCGCGCGCGTTAGTGCGCACTGTCTTGTTGCGGACGGCCCGACGATTGCTGCTACGAATACGCTTGATTGCAGATTTAATGTTAGCCAACGGTGTTTCCTCCAACAGAATTGTTGCTTGATTACTCTAGTTTCATCAGCGGGGCGAGAGTATACACGAGTCTAAGCGATTTGTCCAATGCGAATCCTGCGTCTATAATCCGCGCATGCCGCCCACCCGATTGGCCTTCTGCCCCCGCTGGTTGATCTTTGTGCACTCACGCCTGCTCGTGCTGCGCGGCAACTTTCATCGTCACTTCGGCAACCTCAGCGGCGAACGGCGTGAGTATCAGTGGGCCGTCGATCGGTTCAGCCGCGCCATCGAGATCGATCCGAAATATGTCGCCGCCTATTACAGCCGTGGCGTTTTATACTGGCGCGAACTGGAGAACTGGCATCGCGCCATCAACGATTTGACCCGCGTGATCGAACTGGCGCCGCACTGGACGGAAGCGTGGCTCAATCGGGCAATTGCCCAACAGCGGCGCGGCAACTTCGAAGCCGCCATCGCCGATCTGGAAACCTATCTGACGCTGGCAACCGATCCGGGCTGGCGAGCGAATGCTGAACGACAGTTGGAGCTCATGAAAGCGGTGAATGCGGAGAAAACTTCGAAGCAAGCGTAGGGCAAGTTGACAACTTGCCCCGACTACCGGTCTTCACCCCGCCGCAAACGATCTTCTAACGCGGCGCGCAGGTCGCGCAACTTCGCACGATACGCCTCGCTCTGAATCTGATCGACCGTCATCAAATCCGCGTCTTCGTCGTTATCGCGATAATAGCGCGGGCGGCGGCCCACCACTTGAAAGCCGTACTTGTGATAGAGATTCTGCGCCACCGTATTCGACACGCGCACTTCCAGCGTCACCATCACCGCGCCCAGTTCGATACTGCGCTCCACCATCGCCAGCAGCATCAACTCGCCGATGCCGCGCCCGCGCCATGACTCGCCGGACGCGATGGTGCTGATGTGCGCTTCGTCGACGACGAGCCAGAAACCGCCATAGCCAATGACGGGCGACTGACGCGATCTTTGAAATAAGCGCTTGAGCCAGTTCGCGCGTCCCGCCGCCTGACCGTTGGTGTACCGCGCCACATAGTAATGCGAGTGGTTGTTTTCCAGAATCTCGTGCTGATAAGTGTAGTCCGACCACGGCAGCGTAAACGACTGCCGCTCGATCGTCATCACTTCCGGCACGTCGTCCCACTGCATCGGCTCGACGCGGTACGGCGGCACCGATTCGATCATGCCGTCACCTGCTGATCGGGCGAGAGATAGATCGGCTGCAGGGCCGCGACATCATCGACATCACCGCCCTGAATGCGCTGCCAGGCCAGCTCGGCCAGGAAGCCGGCGCGCCGCAGACTGAACGCACCCGGCGACAACGACACGCGCTCACCCAATCGTTGTTCAAGCAACGTGCGTTCTTGATCGGATAGTTCGCCGCACACGGTCGTGGGCTTTTCCCACGTCTCGCCCATGCGATCGGGCGTGGTCAACCAGAAATCGCCGTCGCGTTTCCAATCGGTGCGCGACTTGAGATACCGCGCGGCGATCCATCGACCGCGCCCGGCGCGCACTACCACGACGAGCGGCGGCCTGGCCCAGCGATGCGCATACGCGAGAATATCCGGCGTCTGCACGCCGACGATAGGCAGGTCGCGCGCCATCGCCAGGCCCTTCGCCGCGGCCACGCCCACGCGCACGCCCGTGAAAGAGCCGGGACCGATCGAGACGCCAAGACCCGTAAGCTGTTCGATCGGCACATCGATCTGCCGCAGCAGATCGGCAATACGCGGCATCAACTCGACGGTGTGATGATCGGCGGTGTCCCAACTGTATTCGGCGCGCACGACCGCGCCGTCATAGACGGCCAGGCTGGCGCTGCGAGTGGCGGTATCGATGGCTAAGATCATGATCGGATTCCAAAGACTTCGCGCTTGAGCGCAGTGAGCAATGCTTGATGTTGCGCGTCGGTAGGCTTAAACGTCAGGCGGCGGCGGGTATCGTCGACGAGTTCCAGTGTAATCCACAACCGATCGGTTGGCAGCAGTGACAGCGCACGCTCCGGCCATTCGATCAGCACCGTCGAAGTTGAGTCCATCAGATCACTCAGGCCCAGCATCCACGCCTCGCGTTCGGATTCCAGCCGATAGAGATCGACATGGTACAGGTGTTTGCGATCAGCCTCGCGGCGCAGTTCGTGGATTAGCGTGAACGTGGGGCTGGTGAGATCATCGGTGGCGCCCCAGCCGCGGCCCAGGCCCTGCGCAAAGCACGTTTTGCCCGCGCCCAATTGGCCTTCCAGGCAAATGACTTCGCCGCCCTTCAGCAGCTTACCTAAGCGTTCGCCGATGCGCGCAGTCTGGGCAGGACTGCCGCTCAAGAATTCGACGGTGGTGGAATCTAGGATTGGCATGGCGCCGCGATTATACCGCTTGCGTTTACGCGCGGCAAGCAGTTCGCGCCACGACCAATGGCGCCGGGCGATTGAAATCGCAGCAACAACTGCACGAAGTCGGCCTGCGCCGACTGAAAACCCGGCCGACGGAGGTCGGCTTTGTGTAGTCTGTAGGCGCGATTTTAATCGCCAGCCATTGCGTGAGTCGAAATGTGCGTTGCTGGAACCGTTCAAACTTGCTTGACACTCCCGCGTCAATCGGGTACAATCTTGTCCGCTGGACGGGCCTGTAGCGCAGTTGGGAGCGCGCCTCAATCGCACTGAGGAGGCCGTGGGTTCGAATCCCACCAGGTCCACTGTAGTCGCCTTAAGAATTAGGATGGGCCTATAGCGCAGTTGGGAGCGCGTCTCAATGGCATTGAGAAGGTCGTGGGTTCGAATCCCACTAGGTCCACACAATAGGGGCAGGCACACGGCCTGCCCTTACACATTCAGGTGTTAAGCCGGAGTAGTAGACCATCTGCCAGAGAGCGAGGTGCAAGGGTGTGAGCCTCGCGGGCACCATGCAGAGTGCGTCAGATCGAACTCGCCGGGGAATTCAAATAGGACGCAGATTCACGCGGATTACGCTGATTTTGAGTCGATTTGAGTTGCGCTCTGTGGATGAACCGATCGGTTGGTAAGTCTACAGCGGGTCAGCCCGATACAGCGTCACGAGCGGCATCGACGCAAGTTGATGCAAGCAGGGTGGTACCACGGAGTCCCCTTCGTCCCTGATCGGATGAGGGGGATTTTGTATTTGTGTCGAAGGATCGTAGAGGTTACCATGAAGCAAGGTGTCTTTGCATGTTTCTTGGGCGTTATGATGCTGTTGGCCGGGTGTAGCCCGAATGCGACTGTTCTACTGCCTACACCGGCAACGGTTGTTCCAACCGAGACGTCGATTCCGACGGCAGTTCCATCGCCAACTGAGACACTTGTGCCGACAGCAACGCCTGTGCCGACGATAACGCCGACACAGGTGCCAACTGCTACACCTGATCCAAGACCGACATTTCCAGAAAGTGGCACAATGCGCAGTGAGCACTTTACCGCAGCGCTGAGCCAACAGTGGATGGACGTTGCAAGTATCGCAGAAATTGCCATAGACCCTGAAACACTTGAAAACGCACGAAGAGTCATGCTTGTTCGCTTGGCCTGGCGCTTGTCTCAATATTCAAAAGATCCGCGACTCAATCTGTTTAAGAACGCCGACGATCCTGAGCCGAAAGATCTATCTTATAGCGAACGACTTAAGGGGGTGCTCACTGCGTATGAACAAAATGCTCAATTGGGCAACGAAGGTTTTCAATATGAATTTGATTTTGGCGAAGGAGTGAAGGGAAAGATTGTTAACTTCGATGTTAGGGCACTTGCTACTCAAGCTGAATGGGATGCCGTTATCAGCATGCTTAAAAAGACGACGTATGTCATGCGAGTCGCTAAAGCATTTAACCTTGATTCCAAGTCGATGATCTACTTTGATGACCAAGGTGTATTCCACGCTTATTCTTTAGGTCCAACCCCTTATAAGCCCCCTGCCGTATTTAGCCACTCGCGGCATTGCGCTTCAATTATTGGCCGATCTATTTTCTGCTCCAACGGTTCAGAGTGAATACGTAATTGGATCCACTATCGCGAGGAATCAAAACGGTGTGTCAACTAGTAGCGCACTTTTTGAAGCGTTAGGGTGCGGTAGCGAAGAATGCTCCCGCTACGGCAAAACTCACGGATATTTCGACATTGTTCTTAAAGATGGAACACGGCTTGCGCCAATAAATAAGTAGGCTGGCCCGACCCACCTAAGAATGCACCTCAGCGATGCTTAATTCATAGGGCCCCTTGAGGAGAAGAATCATGGCTACGACATCGAAGAAGACAACGCCTAAGAAGTCGACTACGGCCAAGCCTGCATCGAAGGCTAAACCGGTGGCTAAAGCGAAGGCTGCACCCAAGCCAGCCGCGCCAAAGAAAGCGGTTGCCAAGCCAAAGGCTGCGCCGAAGGCCAAAGTCGCTGCTAAGCCAGCAGCGAAGAAGCCGCCTGCTAAGCAGCCCGTCGCCAAGAAAGCAACCCGCACGGCTCGCACGGGCATCAATCGCGTCGTCGTGACGGATGGCAAGATCAACGCGAAGGTCAGTGTTGCGCCCGCCGCCGCGCCGATCAAAACCGTACCTGCGCCCTCACCGATCAAAGAATACAAGCCGGACGTGATCGAATCGAAGTGGCAGGCACAGTGGGAGCAGGACGAACTGTATCGCGCCGTGATCGATCCGTCGCGCCAGAAATATTACGCGCTGACGATGCTGCCCTATCCCAGCGGCGATCTGCACATCGGCCACTGGTATGCCATGACGCCGTCGGATGCGCGCGCCCGCTACATGCGCATGAACGGCTACAACGTCATGTTCCCCATCGGCTTCGATGCGTTTGGCCTGCCCGCCGAAAACGCGGCCATCAAGCGCGGCGTGCATCCCAAGACGTGGACGTATGCCAACATCGATCGGATGCGAAAGCAGCTGCGCTCGATGGGTGCGATGTGGGATTGGGAACGCGAGGCGGTCTCGGCTGATCCCGAATACTACAAGTGGACTGAGTGGTTCTTCGCGCAGTTCTTCAAGCACGGGCTGGCTTACAAGAAACTGTCGCCCGTCGATTGGTGCCCCAACTGCAACACGACGCTGGCGCGCGAGCAGGTGTGGGGCGAAGATCGCCACTGCGAACGCTGCGGCACGCCTGTGATCAAGAAGAATCTGGATCAGTGGTACTTCCGCATCACCAATTACGTGGAAGAACTGCTGGACTTCACCACCATCGATTGGCCGGAGCGAGTGAAGGTGCTACAGACCAATTGGGTGGGCAAGAGCGAAGGCGCGCACGTTACCTTCAAGACCGAGCGCGGCGATGACATCGTCGTATTCACAACGCGGCCCGATACGCTGTGGGGCGCGACCTTCATGGTACTGGCCCCGGAGCATCCGCTGGTCGATCAGCTGACCACGCCCGATCAGCGCGGCGAAGTCGATGAGTATATCGTGTCGGCCACGCGCCAGACGGACATTCAACGCGAGTCCGCCGACAAGGAAAAGAGCGGCGTGTTCATCGGCGCATACGCGATCAATCCCGTGAACGGCGCGCGCACCCCGATCTGGATCGCCGACTACGTGCTGATGACGTACGGCACAGGCGCGATCATGGCCGTGCCCGGTCACGACAAGCGCGACTTCGAGTTCGCGCTGAAATTCGGCCTGCCGGTGCTGCCCGTGATCGATCGGACCGACGGGCTGACCAAATCGTTCGCGCTGGGCGGCACGATGAATGAGGGCTTTGCGCAGGCGCTGAAAGATGCCGAGATTCCGTTCTTCGATCGGCTGGGGTCGCTGTACATTACGATCCCGTTTGAGAAGGTCGATCGGTATATCGAGATCGCCAGGCACTTCGTGCGGGCGGATTCTTGGAACGAGATCGTCGGCACGCGCTGGCTGTTCATCTTTGCGGACGGCATCAAAGCGTGGAACTCGGTCGAGGCGGGTCGCGGCATCTTCACGCGCTGCAAGGAACTGGAACCCGATGTCCGCAGCAAGCGCACCATCATGGAGATGCTGTGGTCAGTGGAGTTCTATCACGACGCGCTGTATCACGACGAATACGGCACTATCATCAACTCGAATGAATTCACGGGCACGCCCGGTGATGTCGCCAAATCGAAGGTCATCAAGTGGCTGGAAGAAAAAGGGATTGGCAAAGGTGCGGTGAACTATCGGCTGCGCGATTGGCTGATCTCGCGTCAACGCTATTGGGGCGCGCCTATCCCGATCGTGTATTGCCCCGAACACGGCCAGGTTGCCGTGCCGGATGATCAACTGCCGGTGCTGTTGCCCGATGACGTCGAATGGAAACCGACGGGCGAGAGTCCGCTGAAACTGCATCCGACGTGGAAGCACACGACGTGCCCGATCTGCGGCCAGCCCGCCGAGCGCGATACCGACACGATGGACACGTTCATGTGTTCGTCGTGGTATCACCTGCGCTACCTCAGCCCGAAGTACGATAAGGGGCCGTTCGATCCTGCTGAGTACAACTACTGGATGCCG
>JAUQXD010000777.1 GCA_030834835.1 Thermoflexales bacterium
CATCGTCCAGAGCGGCGATACGGTGTTTGGCCTTGCCCTGCAATATGATGTGCTGATGGATGACATCCTGCGGCTGAACGGTCTGACCATTGAATCGTATTTGATGATCGGGCAAGAGCTGGTGATTGCGGGCGGCAAACCGGGTGCGGTGCAGCCGACGCCAGCCGGGACCGCCCTCGCGCCAACCGATCTGCCGCCGGCTGCCCTGGCGGCGGCCACGCCGACCCCGGCCCAGATCGCCGCAGTGAGCAAAACTCAATTGTGCGTCAGCGCCTTCGCTGACCTGAACGGCGATGGTGTGCTGGCCGGCGGCGAGGACTTAGCCGAAGGCGCAATTTTCCATTTGACGGATGCGCAGGGTCAACTGGTGCTGAGCTATATGACCGACGGGCAGAGCGAACCGCACTGCTTTACGCGCCTGAAGCCGGGTAAATTTGATATTCAGATCGAACCGGCGGCCGGGACGATCGCTACCTCCGATCGGCGCTGGAGTATCACGCTTGAGCCGGGCGCGACGATCAACGTCAACTTCGGCAGTCGATCGAGCAGCGCCGCCGTCTCCAACACGACCTCATCCTCGGCTCCGACCGGCGATGGCGGCGCAGCCATCGGATTGGTATTTCTTGTTATAATTGCGGCAGCGGGCTGGCTGATCTATCGACGCCAGCGCACCGGCGCACACGTTTAGCACGGCAATTCTCAATCTGGCCCAAAATGTGAGGAGTCAGGCACGCTATGCGCCGGATGCCGGGGTAGCGCGCGATCCGCACGTGGGCGTGCCGCTGCGCGCTCACAATCAAAATGAGAATTGCTGAGTTCAGCATCAGTGGCAGTCAACCTATGAAGCAGCCAGCGATTCAGCATGGACACGGACTGCGCCGCCTGCTCGCCTTCATCGGGGCAGTGTTGGCGCTGGGCGTCCTGACGGCGACTGCCGTCGCACAGGGCCGTAACCTGTTGAAAAACCCTGGTTTTGAAGGCGACTTCAAGATTCAGTGCAGTTTTCCAGGCGGGCGGCCGTGGCAGCCGGTCGAGTGTGACGGGCCGCTGCCATCGATGCCGTGGCAGTCGATCATGGTTGCGCCGGATTGGGTGGCGTGGTGGCAGCCGCCGAGCAGCGATCGTTCGGCGCGGGACTTCTATCAGAACTTTCCCAATTATTGCGGGCGCAGCGCGCCGGATGATTGTGTGGCGTGGCATCAACCCGAATTTCGTGACACGCGCGCGGCCGGACAAGACCCGCCGCGCATCCGATCGGGCGAGAATTCGCAGAAGTACTTCACGTTCTGGAGCGTGCACCAGGGCGGCGTGTATCAGGTGGTTGAGGGGCTGCGGCCTGGTACGCCGCTGCGTTTCAGCATCTACATGATGGCCTGGTCGGCGACCAAGGATAGCGGCGGTGAGCCGAACCCGCATCAGTCATTCGGGCAGACCAACATGCAAATGAAGATCGGCATCGATCCGATGGGCGGTTTGGACCCGTGGAGCCCCGACATTGTGTGGTCGCCGGAAAAAGAATCGTATGATGCTTTCGGATTGTATGAAGTGCAGGCGGTAGCACGTTCGACTAAAGTCACGGTCTTTACGCACAGCCGGCCTGAAAATCCGATGGAGCACAACGATGTTTATCTGGACGATGCTGCGTTGACATTGGTGGGCGGCATCGGACCCAGCGACCCGTTGACCGTCAACCCGCCGCCAGCCTTGCAGGCGGTAGGCGCCGTGACTACCACCGCAGCGGATGGCCGCCAGGTCACGCATGTCATTCGACCGGGCGATACGCTGTTCGCGCTGGCCCTGCAATACGGTGTGCCGGTCGATCAGATCATGGCGCTGAACGGTCTGACGGCCGAATCGCAAGTGCAGATCGGGCGGGAATTGATCATTGCGCTGGCCGTGCCGCAGGTAAAGCCACAACCGGTAGCCGGCCCAACCCCGATCGTGTCGGTGGGTGGCCCATCAGGCTCCGGACGCGGCACCGTGTGCGTGCAAGCTTTCGACGATGCGGATGCCGACGGCCGCTGGCTGGTCGCTGAAGCGCCCGTCGCGTCGAGCGGTGTGCGCCTGATTGTGACGGATGCGCAGGGCGAGACGGTGGCCGATCGCGTGATTGGCGAGGACGCGCCGGACAACTGCGTGGCCGATTTGCCCGCGACGACCTATCGGGTGGTCGCTGAACCGCCGGCCGGTTATGCGGCGACGATGCCGGCCCGGTGGGCGATTGCGTTGCCCGGCGATACGCGGATCGATCTGCCATTGGGTGTGCGGGCCGCACCGATCGAGCCGGCGTCATCACCGTGGCCGATGGTGATCGTGATTGCAGTTGGCGTACTCGTCGCAGGCGGGCTTGGTCTGGGCGTGGCCCGCCGGCGACGCGCCTGACGCTAGATTTTGAGTATTCAGCAAGTAAGGAGAAGTCGACAATGAAGTTTAAGAGATATATCGCGTGGCTGGGGTTGGCGGCAGTGATTGTGGCGGCGGTCGGCCTGTCGCCCTTTGCAACGTATGCCGCCCCACTGCCGCAATCGGGCAATCTGTTGCAAAACCCAGGCTTGGAGCAGCCCTACCAGGGCTGCGGGTCGGGTCAGACGGCCAGTGGCTGGAAGTGCTGGTACACGGTGATTCCAAAGCCAGAACCTGACGCATCGGCGCTGCAATACTCGGCTCAGGCGTACTTCAGCGCGGAAACAAACCCGTCTGGCAAGTACCCGGAGTTGATCCACGGCGGCGAGGTTTCACAGCATTTTGGCTATCAACTCGATCCATGGATTGCTGGCCTCTATCAGACGGTTACCGTTCCGCCCAATGCGCAGTTGCGTTTTTGTGTGTGGTCCCGCATGCATGCTTCAAATACTGAAAATCCGACAGTTGACTCAGTATCGAGCTATCTGGGTCGCGCCCAGGTGGGTATCGCGCCGGATGGCGGTACCAATGGGGGCGCTGCCAACGTGGCGTGGTCGGGCAAATCGAACCCACATGATACCTGGCAGCAAATATGCGTGGAAGCGACTTCCGGCGCAGAGGGCAAAGCCACGGTCTTCACGTCAAACGACTGGCGCGGCGCGGCAGCCAAGCATCTTGATGTCTGGTGGGACGATGCCGAACTGGTCGCATTAGGCGTGGTGCCGACCGTGCAGCCGACGGCCGCTGGCAACACTCAGCCGCAGCCGACCACCATCGCTCAACCGCAGCCCACCGCCGCGCCGCCCGTGACCAATCCTGACGGCTCGATCGTGCATACCATCGTATCCGGTGACACGCTGTTTGGCCTGTCGTTCCAATACAATGTGGCTTTAGAGGACATTCTGGCCTTGAACGGCCTGACGAAAGATTCGCTTTTGTCGATCGGTCAGAAAATCATCATTAAGGGCGGTACAGGCGCACAGCCCGCCGCAACCGTCGAACCCACAGCCGCTGCCGGCCAACCGGTCGATCCCGCGCAGCCTACGGCCGCACCGGCCGCGCCTGAGCAACCCACGCCCGCTCAGCCGTCGTCTGCGGCCAAACTGTGTGTGCAGGCCTATAGCGATGCCAACAGCGACGGCCTGTTGACGGCCGGCGAAGAGCCGGTCGCTGGCGTGCAGTTTGCCGTGGCGAATTCACAGGGCGTTCAGGCTGCCTCCTACACGACAGATGACTCCGGTCAAGCGCACTGCTTCACCGATCTGCCGCCAGGCAGCTATACCGTAGCCGTCCAGCCTGCACCAGGCACTGTGGCGACTTCCGACAAGCGCTGGGGCGTAGCTTTGACCGGCGGCTCGGTGGTCGACATCAACTTCGGCAGCCGCAGCGACAGCTCCGCGCCTGCTGCAGCGCCAGGGCAGGTCGAGGCCACTCCGGCGGCTGGCAGCGGCTCCGGTCTGGGTGGATTGTTGACGGGCGCGATCGGCCTGATCGTGCTGTTGGTCGCCGGTGTCCTGGGCGCATTCGTTATTGCGCGCCGCCGCGCTTAGTAGATACAAGGAGTGATCGGGATGCGTGGATTACGCTGGATCAGTCTGATGGCGATGGTGGCGACGTTGTCGGCGGCGCTGTTTGTTGGCGTGACAATCGTGCAGGCCGCGCCAGCTGCACAGCAGGGCACGGGGCAGATCTGTGTGCTGGCTTTTGACGATCAAAACGGCAACGGCGTGCGCGAGGCTGATGAGCCGCTGTTAGCCGGCGTGGGCTTTACGCTGGCCGACGCCAGCGGCGTTAAAGGCTCATATAAATCGGATGGCAACAGCGAGCCGTACTGCTTTGGCAGCCTGGCTCCGGCTCAATACACCGTCCAGGCGCGCGCGACCGGCGGACTGGAAGTGACGACAGTGGGCCAGTGGGCTGTGCCGTTGTCAAACGGCGCGCAGTTCGACGTGATGTACGGCGCGCGGAAGAGTGATGGTGACACAGCGAAGCCGGCCACGACAGACGGCAGCCCATCTTCGCCGGCGAACGCCAGCGGCATGAGTACCCTGGGCCGCATCGTGCTGGGAGTGCTGGGCCTGGTCGTACTGGGTTTCGCCGGCCTGCTGGCACTCACAACTTTGCAGCGCGCCCGCAATAACCGTTAAGCGCCGCCGGGACGCCGTCTCGCGCTCAATGACCTGATCCACGAGTTGACGCGAATCGACACGAAATGACCTTGTTCGTGGCGATTCAGGTCAGTTCGTGGATCAGTGTGTTTTTTCCAGAACCTCTTCATGACCACTCGTTCGCTTCGATCGATCCCCTGGCTGAGCGTGACGTTGGTGCTGCTGGCGCTACTGGCGGCGCTGCCATTGTGGACCGGGCCGGGCCTAGTCAATACGCGCGGCGGCGGCGATAGCCCGTTCCTGTTTTTTCGCCTGCAACAGCTCGTCACCAATTTGCGCGACGGCGTGTTTCCCGCCCGCTGGATGCCGGATGCCGCTTACGGCCTGGGCTATCCGTTCTTCAACTACTATGCCGCATTGCCCTATTATCTGGGCGCGCTCTTCAACCTGATCGGTTTCGATCTCCTCGTTTCGATCAAGCTGGTGCAAACGCTGGGCTTTGGTTTCGCCGCCTGGGGGATGTATCGCTGGGCCGATCGGCACACACCCACCCGATCGGCCGCCTGGCTGATCGCGGCAGCGTACACCTTCGCGCCATTTCACCTGATCAACGTCTACGTGCGCGGTGATTCGCTGAGCGAGTTCTATGCCTTCGTTTTTTATCCGTTGATCCTGCTCTCGATCGATCGTGTAGTTGAGTCGCCGCGCTCCTTCGGCTGGCTGGCGCTGAGTTACGGCGGTCTGATCATGACGCACAATGTGTCGGCGTTGATCTTCTCGCCGTTTGTGTTGGCGTATTGCGTGGTGCGTGGTGCGTCAGCACGCCTGACACGTTCTATTTGGATCGCGCTGGTGGCGGGTTTTGGCCTGGCGCTGGCGCTCTCGGCCTGGTTCTGGCTGCCTGCGTTGGGCGAGGCGAATCTGGTGCAGTTGGATAATCAAACGACGGGCTATTTCAATTACGCTGAACATTTTCGTTCGGCGAATTTGATCCAGAACTCGATCGGTTTTGATTACTCGATCGCGGCCGATCCTCAATCGAGCACGCCGTTTGCGCTGGGGCTAGTTCAGGCGATCGGGACGGGGCTGGGCCTGATCGCATTGATCGTCACCTGGCGTCGCGCGCGCGATCGATCTTTCCGCGTGTTCGTCGTCGCCGGTCTGATCGTCTCAACGCTGATGATCACGCCGCTATCCAAAGTGCTATGGGATACGCTGCCGCTGTTGCCGCTGACGCAGTTCCCGTGGCGCTTTCTCTCTATTCAGTCGCTGTTCGCGGCAGTGACTATCGGTTATTTGACAAACTTTACCACGCATCACGCACCACGCACCACGCTGCTAACTTCACTTGTCGGTTGTGCATTGGCCGCCGCTGTCCTGCTGCCGCTGCGTCCCGACTATTTGCCCATCCGCGCCGATGAGATTACGCCCGCGCGTTTGCAGTTGTACGAGGCGTTCACGGGCAACATCGGCACGACCATTCGCGCGGAGTATCTGCCGCGCACCACGCTGCCGCGCCCTTACACCGGGCCGATAGTGAGCGAGCCGTCGGCAGTGTCGCTGCGCGCGATCGTGTCGAGTGGTGAAGCCACGGCTAACCAGCAAACGCGATCAACCACGCGGCAAATGTGGACTACGCAAGTCGAATCGGAACGTGCGACGGTGGCGGTGCCACTGTTGTATTGGCCGGGCTGGTTCGCCACGATCGATGGCCAGGCAGCTTCAATCGGGGCTGCGCCCGATCTGGGTTACATTCAAATCGAAGTGCCGCAGGGCGCGCATCAACTGGTCTTTGAACTGGGGCACACCCCGCTGAGGTTGATCGCCGAGCTGCTCTCGCTGGCGGCAATCGGCGGGTTGTTGTTCATCGGCGCGACGAACCTTCGGCAGCAGCGAGTGCGTTTCAAGTTGCCAGACCGGGCTGTCAGTGTCGTTGCGTTGACGCTGCTGGCCGGGCTGCTGGCCTTTGTCTATCAGACGGCTTACACGGTAACGGATTGGCCGGGCATCCTGACGATGGACTTTGCCGGCCAGCCGTGGCTGCATCGCAATCGGAGCGGCGTGGATTTCGGCACAGCGCGCCTGATGGCGGCCCGGGTTGAGTTGAACGAACGTGAGGCCGTGGCCGATCTGATTTGGAGTGTGACGGGCAATCAACCTGTCACGGCGACCATCGCTTTGGAATCGCCGGCCACTCATCTGCCCGATGGGCCAAGCGCAATCGTTCAACAAGTGATTGACGTTGAGCCGGGCAGCTATCGCTATCGGCTGCCGCTGCCGTTTGACCTGCCGACCGGTCTGTATTTCTTTCGAGTGCAGGTCGGTTCGCGCGTCGAGTATCTAGCGCCGATCTGGCACAAGCAAACGGAATCTGAGCCTGCGGCGTCAATGTTCGGAAAGCTTGCGCCCGTGATAGCATTAGCGACCGCGCAAACGCACCAGCTTGATCGAAGCAGATTGGAAGTGCAGTTGGGCTGGGCGATCTATGGCGTGATCGACGCCAATTACGGCCTGTCATTGCGGCTGCGCGATGCGACCGGCAAAGTCTGGACTTCGCTCGACACGCAGCCCGGTTATGGCTTTCAGCCAACAAGCAGCTGGCCGATGGGCACACTCAACGACGCGTACACGCTCGATTTACCAGATGATCTATCACGTGATCAAGTGTACGCTCTCGACGTGATTTTATATCGGGTGGCGTCCAAGCAGGAAGTGGGCCGCACGAGCATCGACGGCCTGCGAGTGGATACGAGCTATTGGTGGCGCGTCATTGATGCCCCACACAAATGGTATGGCGAGCCAGAAGTTACCCGGCGTATCGACGTCAACTTTGCCGATCAGATTCAACTGGCCGGCTACACGTTGACTCAAGCGCCATCGCTGCTGGAGTTGAAGTTGGGCTGGAAGGCGCTGCAAAACGTCGAACGCAATTACAAGGTGTTTGTGCATCTCTTCGACCCGGCTACAGAAACGATCGTGGCGCAATCGGACATGATGCCACGCAACAACACCTATGCCACCTCGCGCTGGTTCCAAAACGAAGCGGTCACAGAGACGATTGTCCTGCCGTTGGCAGATGTGCCGCCGGGGTCATATCGCATCGCGATTGGCCTGTTTGATGAGGCGGGCCGCCTGCCCATCAGTGGAGCGGGCGCGGAAGTGGCGAATCAGCGCGTGGTGCTGGATGAAGTGATTGAAGTGCGTTAAGGGCGCGTCTTAAAACTCTTTCAGCCGTGTCATTTCGAAGGAGCTTCTGTTCCGCGACTGAGGAATCTCTGGCCCGGCCAGCCACGCCGCCTGCCGCACGAGAGACGGGAGCACTGCACCTGCACCCACCGGCAGGTGCGGTGTGACACCAGTCGGGCTAAGGTCTAATCTCAAGCGTCGTCAGTTCCACGAAGTCGTCGCCATTAGCTAGCTTCAAGCGCGTGTTGTTGAGTTCTTGATACAGCCCCGCGACCAATCGATAGCGCCCCGCCGGTAATTCAGTCGGAAGTTTCAGCGCATAAAAATCTGTGACGATCTCATGCGGCAGCCAACTCGTCGTGGGGCGCGCGCCGTTAACGGGCAGCGCGTCCACCTGCGCGCGCGGCACACCGGTCGAGTCCAGCAGTTGTACAAAGACCTTGTAAGACGCGGTCATTTCTTGTTCGGCCCGCCAGATCAACGTGATCGGGCACTCCGTATTTTGTGCTTCGCAGTCCGCGCCGTCGTATCCCAACAACGTGATTTGCCCTTCAAGCGTCTGATCGATCCGATGTTCGAGCGCGGGTTCGACAAACGTCCGATCGGGCGCGGTAACCCGCAAGTCGCCCACTTCAAAGATGAATTTGCCCTCGATTGATCCGCGCCAACGATATTGGCCCGTCTCGATGTCGGCGGGAACGCGCACACGCCGGAGTTGGATAAACTGCCCTGACGGACTGAAGCGCGAGCGGTCTTCGGTGACGACCCGTCCCGGATCGTCGATCAATTGAATGAGGAGATCCGCGTCGCCGGCAAATATTGGCGCGGCCTGCCAGAATAAGGTGAGCAGCACCGAGTCGCCGGGCAATACATCCGATCGATCATTATTCAGTCCCAGCAAAGTGAGATCGGCGGTGGCGGGCTGATTGAGCCGGAAATTATAGATGCCCAACTCATCCGCGTTGAAGATACGCACGGCGCGTGTCACGTCAAGCGGCGCGATGCTGGCTGCGAAGGGCCGCGATGACGGATGCATCGCCTGGGCTTGCGCTGGTACGGGTTGCAGCGTATCGCGTCTAAAGACTTCTGCATAGATCCAATAGGCGCTAGGCGGCGTGCCGGGAATGACGGGCAATTCAAAACTATCCACGGCATAAGCGTCTGTCGGCCAAGTCGTCGTCGCGGGATAGTCTTGATAATCACGCGGCCGCTCCAGCGTCCTGGGACTCCAGATTTCGCCGGCCTCATCCA
>JAUQXD010000778.1 GCA_030834835.1 Thermoflexales bacterium
GCCTGTGAGGGGCCAAAGACCAATCGGCCGGTGGCGCGGAGTCCATCCGCCAGACCATCCGCCAATGGCGCTTCCGGGCCGATGATGATCAAATCAACATCCTGTTCATTGCAGAAACCCACTAAGGCCGCAGTGTTCTCAGTTGCAATCGGCACATTGTTGGCAGCCGTGCCCGCATTCCCCGGTGCGACGAACAACTGCGAGAGCCGCGGCGACTGCGCGACCTTCCACGCGATGGCATGTTCGCGCCCGCCGGATCCGACAATGAGTACCTTCAGTTCGTCATTTTTCATTGGTCATTTGTCATTCAGGCAATAGCCTTTTCAAACCCCGTCTTCGTCTGCGCCACATCCAACTCGATGGGATAAACGCCCGTAAAGCACGCATTGCAATAGCCCTCGATGCGTCCGATGGCGCGCATCATCCCATCGAGCGAGAGGAAATGCAGCGAGTCGCAATCGATGTGATCGCGGATCTCGTCCACCGTTAGGCGGTGCGCGATAAGTTCCTCATACGTGCCCATATCGACGCCCATGAAACAGGGATGCTTGATCGGCGGACAAGTGATGCGCATATGCACCTCAGTCGCGCCCGCCTCGCGCAGCAGACGCACCAGCGGCCCGGACGTGGTGCCGCGCACGATGCTATCGTCGATGACGATGACGCGTTTGTTGCGCAGGTTTTCTTCAATCGCCAGAAATTTCAGCGCGACACCCTGTTGGCGCAGCGAATTGGTCGGTTGGATGAACGTCCGCCCGATGTAACGATTCTTGATGAATCCGTCGTTATAGGGAATACCCGCGGCCCGCGCGTAACCGATTGCGGCGGGGATCGAACTGTCGGGCACGGGGATGACGACATCGGCGTTGTGGGGTGCTTCACGCGCGAGTTCTTCGCCTAAGCGCTGACGCACTTCGTGCACATTCAGTCGATCCCAGAAGCTATCGGGCCGCGAGAAATAAATGTGCTCGAAGGTGCAGCGCGCGAGTCTGGGTGCGGGCGGTATGGCCTGTCGCACGCTCAGGGCGGTGTTGCTCAATGTGATGATCTCGCCGGGCTTCACTTCGCGGATGGCGATGCAGCCCAGCGTGCGCAGCGCGCCCGTCTCTGACGCGGCCACGTGTCCGCCGCTGGGCAAGCGGCCCACACTCAGCGGCCGAAAGCCCCACGGATCGCGCACGGCATACACGTGATTGCGCGTCAGAATAACCAGCGAATACGCGCCGCGCCATTTGGGCATCGTGTTGCGAATGCGCTCGTCCCACGTGTCGCCCTGCGCCGCGGCCAGCATCATCGTGATCACTTCGCTGTCCGACGACGAATACAGCCCCGCGCCGCGCTTCAGCACTTCGGCGCGCAGTTCGGCCGCGTTGACGATGTTGCCATTGTGCGCGACGGCCAGCGGCCCGTACTGCGTTTCGATCACGAAGGGTTGCGCGTTGCGCTTGCTCGATGATCCCGTGGTGGAGTAGCGCGTGTGCCCGATCGCGTAGTGGCCGCTCAGCGGCGCGAGGTTGCCCTCATTGAAGACTTGCGACACCAAACCGAGGTCTTTATGCACGCGCACCGACGCACCATCGGACACGGCGATGCCCGCCGCTTCCTGCCCGCGATGTTGCAGTGCGTACAGGCCAAAGAACGCCATGCGCGAGACATCTTCGTTGGGCGCGTATACGCCGATGATGCCGCATTCTTCGTTGGGAACGTCGTCGATCATAAGTCTCCCGTTGGCCAGGTAATCCAACGCTGCGTACTGCGTGATACGTACTGCGTAAAAAACAGACTCAAATTACGCATTACGTTTTACGCACTACGTGCCGCTTCATCATCACTCAGAATCTTCATCGCCTGTTTGCGCTGGAATTCCAGTACTTTGTCGCGCACAGCGGAATCGTTGAGGCCAAGAATCTTGGCGGCCAGCAACGCGGCATTACCGGGATCAAGCACGACGGCAGGCGCGATGCCCGACGGCATTCGTAGCGACGAGAACACATCCGCGCCGCCGAAGGCCTCGCTTGATGGGGGGCATGCGATCACAGGCGCGCTCACTGCGCCATCGGTGAAGCCCGACAGGGCGTTGCTGCGCCCCGCGACCGTGATGTAAACCTTGGGGCGCGGATCGGCTTCGTAGTCGCGCAGTAACTTGCTCACATGCTCCGGCGTCTTGTGCGCAGAGCCGATGCGCATCACTACTTCAAGCCCGAAGCCGCGCGCTGCTTCCGCAATCTTGTCACAGTGGGCGGCATCGGCTTTGCTGCCCATCAGGATGACGACGAGAGGTTGGGACATGCGATGCTCCAGTGAATGGTGATTGGTCAACTGGTAACCAGTCAACCAGTTAACCAGTTGACCAATTGACTGATCAACCGCGGTTCAATCGGATACGCGCCCGGTATAAACGTCTGCCCCGTCAGCATCTCGTAGATCGTGATGTAGCGCTGACTCGCTGCGATCCACAGATCATCCGGCATTGATGGAATCACGCCGTCGCCGCGATAGCCGTGTTCGGCATAGGCCAGCCGCACGAATTCTTTGTCGAAGTTCTCAGGCTCTTCGCCTCTGGCAAAGCGTTCTTCATATGAAGTCGCTTTCCAGAAACGCGATGAATCCGGCGTGTGCACTTCGTCGATGAGCATCACGGTGCCG
>JAUQXD010000779.1 GCA_030834835.1 Thermoflexales bacterium
CAGGGGCAGGGCGGAGAGTTGACTGAACCATGACGGATCGCCCGGTGTGAGCGGCGGCATGCCCGTGAGCGCCATCGCTTGTTCTCGCGCATAGCGCACCAATTCGTGACACGCCTGGCGCACTTGCGGCCAATCGTGATCGTGAAAGAACTGAATCGCGGCGGGTACACTGAGATACGCGGCGATGTCGCGCGTGCCCTGCCACTCTTGCTCGTCGATGAAACGCGAGGCGCCGGGCCGCTCCGACTGCCATCCCCAACTCACGACGAGCGGATCAACCAGATGCTGCACGTCGCGGCGTGCGTACAAAAACGCGCTGCCCTTCGGAGCCATCAGCCACTTGTGACAGTTCGATGCGTAGAAGTCCGCGCCGAGGGCGTGCAGATCAAGATCGATCTGGCCGACAGCGTGTGCGCCATCGATAATCGTGATGATGCCGCGTTCATGTGCGCGGCGAATCAATTCTCGAATGGGGAAAGTGATCGCGGTTGGGGACGTGATGTGGCTGATGAATAAGACCCGTGTCCGATCGGTCACGCCCGCCCATACGGTCTCGATCACTTCATCAGCGTTCGTGATCGGCACGTTGATGGGCTGGCGAAGGTACTTTGCGCCGGACTTCTTGCACAGAAAGCGCCACGTGCGATCGAGCGCGCCGTATTCGTGATCGGTCGATAAGACTTCGTCGCCGGGGCGCAGATCGAGCGATCGGGCGACGGTATTCAGCCCCACTGTGGCATTGGTCACATACGTGATTTCGTCGGCATCCGCCCCGACGAAATCGGCCAAAGTGGATCGCGCCTCACGCATCAAAGCGTTGAAGCGGCGGCCCAGAAATTCCACGGGCTGGCGCTCCAGTTCGCGCTGCCAGTGTTGATAGGCTTCAAAGATCGGCCTCGGGCACGCGCCAAACGAGCCGTGATTGAGGAAGACAACGTTGGGATCGAGCAGGAAGAGATTGCGAAGTGATTGGTTCATGGTGGCCTGTGACGAGTGACGAGTGATGAGTTTCTTTCACTCGTCACTCGTCAGTGGTCCGCGCTTTGCGCGACAGGCTTGAGTTCACTGCGCGGCCGATGGGATCGCCACATATTCTGCAAACGACCGCGATTTTGGAATCGGCAACTTGTCTTCCAGCAGACCGCGCACATGAAGTTCCATGGCCTCGTACATGTTGCGTGTAGCCTGATCGCGTGTCTTGCCGGTGGCCACACAACCGGGTAAGTCTGGCGAATACGCGGAGTAATTGTCATGTGCTTTTTCAATCACGATCAGAAACCGGTACATTCTAATTCTCGAATCTTCATTACGCACCACGTTTCACGCTTTGCCCTTGATCGCCTTCAAGACTCTATCCGGCGTCAACGGGAACGAATCGAACCAGAGGCCAGTAGCGTCTTTGACGGCGGCACACACGGCGGGCGCGAAGGGCAAATACGGCATCTCGCCCATGCCGCGCGCGCCCCACGGCCCCAGCGGATCGGGATATTCCATGATGATCGAGTTGATCTCCTGAGGCACATCCAGTACGGTCGGGATGAGGTAGTTGCTCAGGTACGGCGTGAGCACCTGCCCGTCTTTCATCTGGAAGTTCTCGGTGACGGCATAGCCCTGCGCCTGGATGATCGCGCCTTCGATCTGGCCGCGTACCTGTTCGGGATTGATGGCCTTGCCCACATCGTCGGCGCACCAGACGCGCAGCACGCGCACGTGCCCGGTCTCGACGTCCACTTCCACTTCCACCGCTTCGGCCACGTAGCCGTAAGCGTAGTTGGGTTCGCTCTTGCCCGTCTCGGGATCATAGGGCGTGGTCTTCGGCGCGACCCACGCATATTCCACAAAGGCGGGGCGTTCTTCATCTTGCCACTTCTTGAGCGCGCGTTCGGCCGCGCCGCGAATGGAGTTGCCCAGCATGAACGTCATGCGCGA
>JAUQXD010000780.1 GCA_030834835.1 Thermoflexales bacterium
AAGTGAGGTCGCCAATGTCCCCTGAGGCAGTCACAACAGTTGCAGTGGCGGAACGCAGACGCAAGGTAACCGCTCGATCCGCGTTGACTTCTGGAGAGAGCAGCATAGCGGAGTTCAGCGCTGCGGCTGGCGTCAAGATAACCGTAGGATCAGGATCGATCTCCAGAGAGAGCTGCATCGTGGGCGTCGGCGACGAGGTTGGCATCGTAGGGAAAGACGCGAGATTAGTCTGAGTGCAAGCCAGGAGAAGGGGAGCAAGGCTCAACAAGACGAATCCAGATCGAAGTAATCTCACGTAAAAACTCTCCGAAAACCGTTGACGAAGTATGCAGGCTCGGCCTCGTCCAGCCAATGCGACCATCCAACTACGATTTCGCTGTCTCAGGCATGGATTCAATGCTGGTTAAATTGCGGCAGCCAACGCGCCTGTGCTTCGAACATCTCTTCGACCAGGGCGTGAATCTGCGGGAGCGTACACACCGCCGCCGTTAATGGATCGAGCATGACGGCGTGATGTACGGCATCCTTATCGCCGCGCAGCGCCCCGTCCACCGCCAATTCCTGCACGTTGATGTTGGTGCGATTCAACGCCGCGAGTTGTGTAGGCAGCGCGCCGACGACGACACCCTGCACGCCATTCTTATCCACGAGACACGGCACCTCGACACAGCAACCTTCTGGTAAATTCGTGATGTGTCCGCGATTTGGAAGGTTGCCGTTGATGCGCGTGGGCCGATCGGTCTCCATCGCTTCAATGATGAATGAGCCGTATTCGTGCGTGCGTTCGGTCGGCAGCGGTGTCGAGCCATCGATCAAATCGCAGAATTCTTGATCGGCTCGAATCGCCCACTCGTGCGCGTACCGTAAATATCCACCCGTCCGCCCGAAGTCAAACCAATGGTCTTCGGGATTCTTGAAGCGTGGCGACAATTCATCAGTGACCATCGCCGCGCTCTTGCGAAAATAGGGCGCGTATTCACTCGCATGCCCGGATGATTCGGTGACAAAGTAGCCGAGGTGCTTCATCAGTTCCCCGCGTACCGGTTCTTGACTGATGATGTCGTCGCGTTCTAGGGCGCGGCTGATCAACGGATAAAGGTCTTGATTGCTGCGACGAAATTGGAGGAACCACGCCTGATGATTGATGCCCGCGCACAGGTACGACACCTCGTCATACGGTACATCGATCCAGCGCGCGAGCATTTCCGACGTTTGTTGCACGCTGTGACACAAACCCACGTGTGGGCGACCTGAACCATTGGCCAGCGCCCAACAATTGATCGCCATCGGATTCACGTAATTGAGCAGCAGCGCATTGGGCGCGAGTTGATCCAATTCGTGGCACACATCCAACAGCACGGGGATCGTTCGCAAGCCGCGAAAGACGCCGCCGGGGCCGAGCGTATCGCCCACACACTGCTCCACGCCATACTTGCGTGGAATCTCGATGTCGAGCGCGTACGCATCCAGTCCACCCTGTTGAAAGGTCGTAATCACATACTGCGCATCTCGGACCGCTTCGCGCCGATCGAGCGTGGCGAATACCCGCGCGGGGAGGCCGCGCTGTTGAATCATCGTTTCGACGACCTGACGGCTGCGCTCCAGGCGAGTCGCATCAATGTCCATCAATACGATGGTCGAGTCTTGAAGCGCGGGCGTAAGCAAAATGTCATTGCATAGATTGCGCGTAAAAACCAGACTGCCCGCGCCGATGAAGGTAATTTTTGTCATGATGGGAAGTGTCCGATTACCCTTTAATCGAACCGGTAAAGGCCCCCCCAACAACGTAGCGTTGAGCGATCAGAAAGACAATCGCCACAGGCACGATCATTAATAGCCCGAACACGGCGACTTCGGCCTGTTGATAGCCGACCATGACACCGGGGCTGGGGTTGAAGCCGGGACGGAGGGCGGAGGTGGCCGCGACAAATTGCTGAAGCCCGACCGGCAGGTTGAACAGCCGATCGTCATTCAAGAAGACATAGGGGCCGAAAAAGTTGTTCCA